>CAZDUT010000339.1:0-1529 GCA_964508695.1 uncultured Alteromonas sp. | reverse complement strand
GTAGTGGTTTCAGGGTTACCAAACATCACACCAATCTTCATACGAATTTGGTTGATGAACACACACAGCGTGTTTGAGCGTTTAATATTAGCGGTAAGCTTACGCAATGCCTGTGACATCAGTCGGGCCTGAAGACCCACGTGCGAGTCACCCATTTCACCTTCAATTTCTGCTTTCGGTGTCAGTGCCGCTACCGAGTCGACAATGACCACGTCAACGGCGCCTGAGCGCACCAGCATGTCGCAAATTTCCAGCGCCTGTTCACCGGTATCCGGCTGAGACACCAGCAGATCGTCGATATTCACGCCCAGCTTCTGTGCGTAAATTGGATCCAACGCATGCTCAGCATCGACAAAGGCGCAGGTCTTGCCCTTTTTTTGTGCTTCAGCAATAACTTGCAATGTCAGCGTGGTTTTACCAGAAGACTCTGGCCCGTAAATTTCAACCACACGGCCGCACGGCAGGCCGCCAATGCCCAAGGCGATATCAATGCTCAATGACCCGGTAGAAATAGATTCAATATCCGCCGCCTGGTTGTCGCCCAGACGCATGATGGCACCTTTACCAAATTGCTTTTCGATTTGTCCGAGTGCCGCTGATAAGGCTTTTGATCTGTTATCGTCCACGTAACTATCCTCTGGGATTGGCGGTTGTAAATTGGGTTGGCATGTTACCAACGAATGACCGCATTCTATACTGTACAATTATACAGTTTCAAGCCGTTTTTCCTTTTTCTTACTCGAGCAGGCAATTATTCAGATGGGCAATGGCAAATCCAATCGCCTGTTGCCTGACGGCATCGCGGTCACCGTCGAATTGCATACGTACAGCTTCGCTGGTTCCGTCTATAAGAAAGCCAAACCAAACGGTGCCTACTGGTTTTTCAGCACTGCCGCCGCCGGGGCCGGCAACACCGCTGATCGCTACCGCTACCTGCGCGTGGGAATAGCGATGAACGCCGTTGGCCATTTCGTGTACGGTTTGCTCTGATACTGCACCGAATTCTGCCAGCGTTTCCTGTCGCACATCCAGTTGTGTGTGCTTGGCGTCATTTGAGTACGTCACCCAAGACTGGGAAAACCAGTCTGAACTGCCGGCTATTCGGGTAAAGTAGTAGGCTAACCCGCCGCCGGTGCACGACTCGGCGCAGGATACCTGCCATTTGCGCGCCTTTAGCTTTTCACCCAACATGGCGATATCTTCGTCCCGAATAATGTCTCCATTCTCCATAGCACCCTCTCACCTGCTAAATTTTCGTTTTGAGTGTATCACAGCCGTGTTTTTTTCCGACTGAGCAATGGTACACTTAGCGGCAATGTCAGGGGGCTAACATTTTATCCTGCCCGACCCGACTTTTTCCTGAAGACGATTAACTGACCAACAAAGCACAATACGAGGCCAGCTTGGAATCACACACGCCGATGATGCGCCAGTACCTGGAAATAAAGGCGCAACACCCCAACATTTTACTGTTCTACCGTATGGGCGATTTTTATGAACTGTTCTATGACGATGCCAAGCGCGCAGCA
>CAZDUT010000338.1:0-1793 GCA_964508695.1 uncultured Alteromonas sp. | reverse complement strand
CAATTAACGCGCCCCACGGTTGCCCCTTGAACTCTCTGACAAGCTCGTGCATTTCAACGGTCATGACTTCGGCGGTTTTGCCGTTCCAGGCACCAGTCGCAAACACTTCCATCAGGCTGCCGGAGACATCAAGGGAATAATGACCATATTGAGGAAATCGCATAAACACCCTTCCTTCCCTAGGTATACCTCTTAACTATAATCGCCGAATGGACAGCCGTAAATTACAACGCATACTGTTCCAGACGAAAGTACATATTGCCAGTGAAAGTCTGGTAAAGTGCTTGGCAGAGAGTTCAGACAGCGTTTACCACTATGTATCAACAATTTTATCAGCGCTTCTTAGCTGCGAATAAGGGCAAGCAACACTACGCCTGCCACAGTCATTATTACTGGCCCGACGTGACCCGCGATGCTATGTGCCGGTACTGGGACGACAGTGCATTGCACGTCGACGATAAATGGCAGGTGTTTTTCGAAGATGTGGTGCCAACCGTGCAACAAGCCATTAGCCGTACATTACACACGTGCTCGCCAGAACAAATTGTGTTCGCTCCCAATACCCATGAATTGTTATTCCGGCTACTCAGCTGCTTTGATTTGTCAAAGCCGCTCACTATCCTGTCTACCGACAGTGAGTTTCACAGCTTTCACCGTCAGGCGAATCGTCTTGCTGAGCATGCGCATATCTCTTTGGTGTCTGAACCCAGCATGCCTTTTGATACCTTTGAAGCGCGTTTTATTGCGCAGATAAAAGCTGTGCAACCGGATGTCGTGTTTTTGAGCCAGGTGTTTTTTAATTCAGGTTACGCGGTGAAAGACATTGAGGCTATCGTGGATGCAGTGGATGATCCCGATACCATGATCATCATTGATGGGTACCATAGCTTTATGGCGCGACCCACTGATATTAGCCGTATTCAGTCTCGTGTATTTTTTCTTGCAGGGGGATATAAGTATGCCCAGGCGGGGGAAGGTGTCTGCTTCGCCCATATCCCGCCCAACTGCGCGTTGCGCCCCGCCTATACGGGCTGGTATGCAGAGTTTGGTGCGCTGGATAAACCGCGTCATGGTGAAGTCCAGTACAGTCAGGACGGCATGCGATTTGCCGGCGCCACCATGGATTTTACGGCATTGTATCGGTTACGGGCCGTATTTTCGCTGTTTGACGAGCAGGGGATAACCATCGAAACGGTGCATGCCCATGTCATGGCTTTGCAAGCCGCCTTACTGGAAAAGCTGGACGCCTGCGATCATCCGTTGCTAAACAGTGAGCAGTTGTTGGTAAAAGACCACACCCGACGAGGCCACTTTTTGACGTTTCAGTTGCCGAATGCTGACGTTACTGCCACGCTTGCGGGATGGCTGCGGGAGCAGGGGATTTATACCGATTACCGGGGCGATCGTATTCGATTTGGCCTGGGCCTTTATCATACGTCAGACAGTATCGACCTGTCCTGCCTGACCACAGCGCCTGCATTTATCTGATGCAGATGGAATGGCTATGGGGCGCTCTGGCCCTCGTGTGTGTTATTGAAGGACTGGGCCCTTTATTGTTTCCCGAGCGCTGGCGATTGTATCTGCTTCGCATCAGTGAGCATTCTTCCAATCAACTACGTCAGGTGGGCGGTGTATTTGTGGTGATTGGACTTGTGACCCTCTATTACCTCTCAAGTCACTGATATGCCGAAAACTTCCTTAGTATTCGCTGCCGTGAAGGACCGCTTTCGCAGAACTTCGCTGATTTTTTGCGCATAAAACAGATGATCACGCGGCGAATATTTTGTAGAATC
>CAZDUT010000337.1:638-1829 GCA_964508695.1 uncultured Alteromonas sp. | reverse complement strand
GCATTGCAAATTGTTGTGGTCGGAGATAAAACGCAGATACTCGGTCAGCTTAAATCGCTGGAGCTACCAGTATTTGAACGTTCGGTGGCAGACAGTAGCGTTAAGCAGATACACTGATTGTAAGCGGCGTCAGTCACACCGGGAAAAAGAAAAGTACATCGTAACTCTTTAAAAACATTGCCTGGTGCCCCACTAAGGGGCTACCAGTACACGTATGGATATCAACATTGACGGTAAATCATAAACGTTTCGAGGACCGGCTTGCGGCCCTGAAAGTCACTGAGTTTAATGCCACCCTTGCCGGGATAAAGCGTGGCGTCGAGCGCGAAGCGCTGCGTATCAATACCAATGGAACGTTGGCGAAAACGCCTCATCCCAAAGCGCTGGGCTCGGCGCTCACTCACGACTCTATCACTACTGACTTTTCTGAGTCGTTGCTGGAATTTATTACGCCGCCTGAAACGCGCATGCAGACCACACTCGACCAGTTATTTGATATTCACAAATATGTACACGACAACATTGGTGAGGAATGGTTATGGCCCATGAGCATGCCATGCTTTATCGACGATGAGAATGATATACCTATTGCCTATTTTGGTGAGTCCAATGTAGGTAAAATGAAGCGAATCTACCGTGTTGGCTTGAAAAATCGTTACGGCAGTATGATGCAGGCAATTGCCGGCGTGCATTATAACTTTTCACTGCCGGAATCGTTCTGGCAACAATGGGCCGCCTTGCACGGCAAGTCACATTCTCAGGATCAGGTATCTGCTGATTATTTCTCGCTGATCCGTAACTATCAGCGTTTCTGTTGGCTTATCCCGTATTTGTACGGAGCCTCGCCGTCCTTATGTGGCTCTTTTTTGAAGGGGAAAAAACATAATCTGGATTTTGAGGTGGTGGGCAAAGGTACTTACTATCTGCCACACGCCACCTCGTTGAGAATGAGTGATCTGGGCTACACCAACGCTGAACAGTCTGCACTTAAAATTTGCTATAACCAGCTAGACAATTACGTGCGCCTGCTGCGTGGTGCTATGCAAACACCGTCCGAGCGGTTCAGCAAGTTTGCCGCCGGAGAAGGTGGTCACTATCAGCAGTTAAGTCACAATATTCTGCAAATTGAAAATGAGCTTTATTCGCCGATTCGCCCCAAGCAGCCCACCGAGTCGATGGAAAAGCCAACCG
>CAZDUT010000337.1:0-628 GCA_964508695.1 uncultured Alteromonas sp. | reverse complement strand
GCATTGGTTAAGCGAGGTATCAGCTACATCGAGGTACGCGCGCTGGATGTCGATCCGTTTTCTCCGGTTGGAATAAGCGACAGGCAAAGTCACTTCCTGGATGTGTTCTTGCTGACATGCCTGATAATGCCCAGCGCCGATTTAGATGAAGCGCAACTTAACGAAGCGGCGAAAAACATGCGTACGATGGTGCTTGAAGGGCGAAAACCAGGTGTGGAGCTTACGCGTGACGGCGAGGCCGTGGCTTTTTCAGACTGGGCTTCTGAACTGTTTGAGCACTTCAGACAGGTTGCGGATATTCTCGACAGCGCCCATGGTGGTAGCCACTACCAGGATGCGGTTAGTGCAGAATGGCAAAAAGTAAACGACCCCGCCAAAACGCCTTCCGGAAAAATCCTGGCCACGCTTTTGGAACATAACAAAGACAATGGCACGCTTGGGTTAGAGCTGGCAGCAGAATACCGTGATATCTTCAACAACTGGCAGTATAAGCACCAGGATCAGGAAGCTTTCAGTGAGGCCGCCGCACGATCATTGGCAATGCAACAAACGATTGATGCGGAAGAAGGTGTTGAGTTTGATACGTTTATCAGCGACTATTTCGCCAAACCACCGGCGAAAAAAATGC
>CAZDUT010000336.1:0-1849 GCA_964508695.1 uncultured Alteromonas sp. | reverse complement strand
CATGCCCGTTGGCATTATAGTGATGCAGCATAACAAAGCGTGTTTGTTTCACCGGTTTCTCTTTTTTCGGTTTCTTGCCCGGATAGTCGAGTATATTGCCTTGTTTTTTCGCCACACATAAATCTGCGACAGGGCATAAGCTGCACTTAGGCTTACTGCGTGTGCAGACAATAGCACCCATGTCCATCATTTCTTGATTTTATTTGTCGACATCCGTTTGTGGGGTATGTGCCTCGGCAATCTCCCAAAGCTGGTTTTCCACTTTTTTCTGCCCTGGCCAGCCTTCTACGGCAAAACAGCGGGAAAGCGTTCGCTTGACGTTACCATCTAGAATCGCATGGGGCTGCTTATATACGGATGACAATACTGCTGCAGCTGTTGAGCGGCCAATACCCGGCAGGGCATTCATCTGCTTTATATCCAGAGGGAACTCACCACTGTATTTATAGGCGACCTCTTTGGCCGCTTTATGTAGGTTACGTGCCCGGGCGTAGTATCCGAGACCTGTCCACAGGTGCAGCACTTCATCTTGCTCGGCATTAGCAAGATCGACCACGGTCGGGAAACGCTCCAGAAAACGCTGGTAGTAAGGAATAACCGTGGTGACCTGAGTTTGCTGAAGCATGATTTCAGACAACCAGACACTGTAGGCGGTTTTGTTTTGTTGCCACGGAAGCTCTTTTCTTCCATAAGCGTCATACCATTTCAAGATGGCACTGGCGAAAGGGGTCACGACTTGCTTTGTATTCTATTATTGGTTAGGGGCAAAATTGCACCACAGAATAGGGGATAAGTACAACTGGTAAACTGTGGGGATATTACAGGTGGCATGATCTATAGACTGAGAGCTCAACAAAAACTTGCACCTTGGTAAATTCTTTGGATAATCCCCGCTTTGATTAATCAATGTGCAGGCAAAACCAATGAGTGAAGTAACCACTAACGAATACAACGAAGACGGCAAGCTGATCCGTAAAATCCGCAGTTTCGTTCGTCGTGAAGGTCGTTTAACCAAAGGCCAGGAAAACGCGATGAATGAGTGCTGGCCAACAATGGGTATCGATTACAAAGCAGAACTTCTTGACTGGAAAGAAGTTTTTGGTAACGACAACCCGGTTGTGCTTGAGATCGGTTTCGGTATGGGTGCTTCACTGGTTGAAATGGCAAAGAATGCACCGGAGAAGAATTTCATCGGTATCGAAGTACACAGCCCGGGTGTTGGTGCTTGTCTTTCTGATGCACGTGAAGCGGGTATCACTAATCTGCGCGTAATGTGTCACGATGCAGTTGAAGTGTTCGAGCACATGATCCCGAATGACAGCCTGACGACGCTGCAACTGTTCTTCCCAGACCCGTGGCATAAAAAGCGTCACCACAAGCGTCGTATCGTACAGCTTGAATTCGCTGAAATGGTTCGCCAGAAGCTTATCCCTAATGAAGGTATCTTCCACATGGCAACGGACTGGGAAAACTACGCTGAGCACATGATTGAAATCATGAACCAAGCGCCGGGTTATGCAAACATTGCTGAAGAAGGTGACTTCGTACCTCGCCCTGAAGATCGTCCGCTGACGAAATTTGAAGCTCGCGGTCACCGTCTTGGCCACGGTGTATGGGACATTAAATTCAAGCGTACCGCTTAAGGAGCCAGTTGATGTACCACTATGCGATATTAGCGAATCCGGGTCACAACCGTATTTATTTTGATAGCGCAATGACCATCGCATGTTCAGAGCTAAAAGCTATGTTAGCTTCTGAAGGTGTTGAAGTGACTGAAATTGGCAGCAAAGACGTAGGCTTACCTGCGGCACTGGTGTTCTCGTGCGAGGAAGCGCTTAATGAACAACAG
>CAZDUT010000335.1:0-1891 GCA_964508695.1 uncultured Alteromonas sp. | reverse complement strand
CCAGTGACCCTCGCCTTGTAAGGGCGATGCTCTCCCAACTGAGCTAAGCGTCCATTTTGTCTTTACTTCCCGCACTGCGGTAAGTGGGGCGGTATTATAGAGTTGGCACCGCGACTGTCAACAATAAAATGCCAATTAGCTAATTGCTTGCCGGAAAAATGTGCAAAACTGAACTGTCCCTGATTATCATCAATGAAAATACAATCAGTACAGCTGTTCATTGTAGTTATCAGAGGACGAGTATCCGACAGAAACAGACACATTACCCCAAATGCTTTTTCCCGTCAGGATAGGCTGGTAGAATGCGCGCACTTTAATTTCACAATCATTTCAGACAGAGAGAAGACATGTCGGTTACTACCAGATTTGCTCCCAGTCCAACCGGTTACCTGCACGTAGGTGGTGCTAGAACCGCACTTTATTCCTGGCTACTGGCCAAGCGCCATGGCGGCGATTTCGTGCTGCGTATAGAAGATACTGACGTCGAGCGTTCAACGGAAGAAGCAAAACAGGCAATTCTGGACGGCATGAACTGGCTGGGGCTTAGTTGGGATACCGGTCCGATTTATCAGACAGATCGTTTTGACCGTTACCGTGAACTCATTCAGAAATTACTGGATGAAGGGTTAGCGTATAAATGCTTTATGAGTTCCGAAGAGTTGGACCGTATTCGCGAAGAACAGAAAGCGCGCGGCGAAAAACCACGCTACCCGGGTACCTGGCGCGATCGTACTGACCACCCAGACGGTGAGCCCTTCGTTATCCGGTTTAAAAACCCCCAGGAAGGCGCGGTGGTATTTGATGATCGTATTCGCGGTGAAATCACATTCAGTAATTCTGAGCTTGACGATCTTATTATTCAGCGTAGTGACGGCACACCAACCTATAACTTCTGTGTTGTAGTGGACGACTGGGACATGGGGATCACGCATGTTGTGCGCGGTGAGGATCATATTAACAATACTCCGCGACAGATTAATATTCTGAAAGCGTTGGGTGCTCCCGTACCGGATTATGCCCACGTATCGATGATCCTGGGAGACGACGGCAAGAAGCTTTCAAAGCGACACGGTGCAGTGAGTGTCATGCAGTACCGCGATGACGGGTTCCTGCCACAAGCAATGGTCAACTATCTGGTTCGGCTTGGCTGGTCGCATGGCGATCAGGAAATCTTTAGCATGGACGAAATGATTGAACTGTTCAGTCTCGATGCGATCGGCCTGTCTGCGTCAGCATTTAATACTGAAAAGCTCATCTGGCTGAACCAGCACTATATTAAATCACTGCCATCCAGTGAGGTTGCGCACCACGCGAAGTGGCATTTCGACGAGCAGGGCGTTTCAATAGAAAATGGCCCGGCGCTGGAGTCAGTGATAGAGATTCAGGCCGACCGGGTAAAAACCCTGAAAGAGCTGGCAGCGATAAGTACGTACTTTTATCAGGACTTCGATGACTTCGATGAAAAGGCAGCGAAAAAGCATCTTCGTCCGGTTGCAAAAGAACCATTGATGGTGGTGAAAGAGAAACTTATGGCAATTGATGACTGGCAGCCAGAAAATATCCAGGCTGCCATTAATCAGACTGCAGAGTCTCTTGATGTCGGTATGGGCAAAGTGGGGATGCCGTTGCGTGTTGCGGTCACTGGCGGTGGTAATTCACCTTCGCTTGATATCACTCTGAATTTACTACCAAAAGAGAAAGTTGGTGAGAGAATCGACAAAGCGCTCACTTTTATAGCAAACAGAGAAAATTCATAAAAAAAGCGTTGACATGATTGGGGGGTGTACCTAAAATGCGCCCCGCTGTCACGGAACAGTCACACAATGTGATGTTCAGACGGGGCCATAGCTCAGCTGGGAGAGCGCTTGCATGGCATGCAAGAGGTCGGCGG
>CAZDUT010000334.1:0-1932 GCA_964508695.1 uncultured Alteromonas sp. | reverse complement strand
CGAAAAGTTCGATAAGAAGCTGGTCGATAAAATCCGTAAAGCGGAAGCGATGACGGCGGGTAACGACGCGCTGGTGCTGAATATTGCAGCAAACTACGGTGGTCGCTGGGACATCGTTAACGCAGCACAATCACTCGCAAACGATGTGGCAGAGGGGAAGTTAACTGCCGCCGAAATCAGCGAGGACATGTTCAGTGCCCGGACAAGTACAGCAGCGCTGCCTGAACTCGACTTATTAATTCGTACCGGCGGTGAGCATCGCATCAGCAACTTTCTGCTGTGGCAGTGTGCTTACGCCGAGTTGTACTTTACCGACGTACTTTGGCCTGATTTCGACGAAGCTGTATTTCAGCAGGCCGTTGACGATTATAACGTGCGCCAACGCCGATTTGGGCTTACCGGCGAACAAGTGGCATCCGCCGGGAACTAACAGGATGAACCCGGGCAACAGGCGGAGCCTGAAAACAGGAGCCGAAAGCCGACTATGCTAAAAGAACGAATCATTACTGCATTAATACTTGCACCTCTGGCGCTAATCGCCATTTTATTCCTTCCGATATTCTGGTTTGAAATCGTGATTGCCGGAGTCGTGGCGATAGGCGCTTATGAATGGGCTAACCTGTCCGGGGTAAGTGCCCGTCCTAAAAAGGCGTTGTTTGCCTTGGCCGCCTTTGCGATATGTAGCGTATTGTCTTTACTCGTCGATGAGAAGACAATCTGGTATCAGGGCCAGTTACACTTACTTTACCGGCTGATTCTCGGCGCAGCCGTCGCCTGGTGGGTGCTGTCGCTGGCGATGATCATTGCCTACCCGCGTTATACTGCCTACTGGCGCAATAGCCGAAGTCTTCGTACGACCTTTGGTCTGCTCACTCTGATCCCAACCTGGGTGGCAATTACCGCACTTCGCACCAGCTTGTATGATGTCGATCCGTTTTATGGTGCCTCGCTGATTTTCTATGTTCTGGGGATCGTGTGGGCAGCAGACATTGGCGCCTTTTTCGTAGGTGTTAAGTTCGGTCGTCATAAGTTGCGTCCGGAAGTCTCTCCTGGCAAAACCCTGGAAGGGTTACTCGGCGGTGTCACAGCGTCACTGGCCATTATTGCCTTTGCTGCCATGCATTATCAGGTGGACCCAACACGTATCTGGTTACATGTGATCATTGGCGGCGTTACCGTGGCCGTGTCTGCATTAGGGGATTTGAACGAGAGTATGCTCAAACGCTGTGCGGGTATTAAGGACAGCGGTCGAATTTTACCTGGTCACGGCGGTGTGCTTGATCGTATTGATAGTTTGACTGCAGCCTTTCCGGTCTTTGCATTCTGTTATGTTATCTGGATGGCGTAATGCAGACCGTTACGATTCTCGGTGCCACCGGCTCCATCGGGTGTAGCACGTTAGATGTTATTGCCCGTCATCCTGATCAGTTTCGCGTTTTTGCTATTACCGGTAACCAGCGCGTAGACACACTGATGAAACAGGCGCAAGTCTGTACCCCCCGTTACGTTGTTGTCGCCGACGAAAATCGCTTTGGCGAAGCACAAACACTTGCCAATCAAATGGGTGTGACAGCAGAAATCCTGTGCGGTGATAAAGCGCTGGAAGATGTTGCTGCGGCGGCAGAAGTGGACACCGTGATGGCGGCCATTGTTGGCGCCGCGGGCTTAATGCCAACGCTGGCCGCGGTGCGGGCTGGCAAGCAAGTGTTACTGGCAAATAAAGAAGCCCTGGTCATGTCAGGTGCGTTGTTTATTGATGCGGCAAACCAGTCAGGCGCGACAATCTTACCCATTGATAGTGAGCACAATGCCATTTTTCAGTGTTTGCCTGCGAACTTTCAGTACGGAAAACTCCGTGAGTCAGGGATCACAAGTATTTTGCTTACCGGCTCCGGTGGACCGTTTCGTACCCGCGACCTGACAACCTTCAGT
>CAZDUT010000333.1:0-1991 GCA_964508695.1 uncultured Alteromonas sp. | reverse complement strand
GCCTTTGAAGATCACTTCGTTCCAGTTAATCGCGACGTCAGACGGCGGAATACCCAGCATGGCAACCTTGCCGCCATTGTTCATGCAATCGAGCATATCGCGAAACGCCGTGGGGACACCGGACATCTCCATGCCCACATCGAAGCCTTCGGTCATGCCCAGCTCGTTCATCACGTCGTTCAGGCTTTCTTTGCTCACATCAACGGCACGGCTGGCGCCCATTTTACTGGCCAGCTCCAGACGGTAAGGGTTAATGTCGGTGATCACCACGTGACGGGCACCGACATGCCGGGCAACGGCCGCAGCCATAATTCCTATTGGCCCGGCACCGGTAATCAGCACATCCTCACCAACCAGATCAAAACTTAGTGCGGTATGCACGGCGTTGCCAAACGGGTCAAAGATCGACGCCATGTCGTCACTGATATTGTCAGGGATTTTAAAGGCGTTAAAGGCCGGGATCACCAGGTATTCGGCGAACGCGCCGGGGCGGTTCACCCCCACGCCAGACTCATTGCGACACAGGTGACGGCGACCGGCACGGCAGTTACGGCAATGCCCACAGGTAATATGGCCTTCACCGGATACGCGGTCACCCACTTCAAAGCCCGCGACTTCTTCTCCCATGCCGACTACTTCGCCAACATATTCATGGCCGACCACCATAGGCACCGGAATGGTATTCTGCGCCCACTCGTCCCAGTTATAAATATGCATATCCGTGCCACAAATAGCGGTTTTACGAATTTTAATCAGCAGATCGTTGTGTCCCACCTCGGGTTTCGGTGAGTCTTCCAGCCAGATGCCTTTTTCACTATGCTTTTTTACCAGCGATTTCATTTAATCACCTCCATCTCGCGACCAATTTCGATAAACGCATCAACGGCCTTATCGATTTGCTCAATGGAGTGACCGGCGGACATCTGCGTCCGGATCCGAGCCTGGCCTTTTGGCACCACAGGATACGAGAAGCCAATCACATAAATGCCCTTTTCCAGCAGCTTGTCGGCCATCTCGCTGGCAAGTCGTGCATCACCCAGCATTACCGGAATAATTGGATGGTCTTTGCCTGCCAGGGTAAACCCGGCCTCTTCCATACGCTGACGGAAGTGCGTGGTGTTGCGCCACAGCCGTTCGCGCAGTTCTGCGCCCTGGGCCAGCATTTCAAATACTTTCAGTGACGCCGAGACAATCGGTGGCGCGACGGAATTTGAGAACAGGTACGGACGCGACCGCTGACGCAGCCATTCAACCACTTCTTTCTTGCCACTGGTATACCCGCCGGACGCACCGCCCAGGGCTTTCCCCAGGGTGCCGGTGATGATGTCCACCCGGCCCATTACATTGCAGTATTCGTGACTGCCTTTGCCGTTCTCACCTAAGAAGCCGGTGGCATGACAGTCATCGACCATGACCAGTGCGCCATACTTGTCTGCCAGGTCGCAGATAGCAGCCAGATCGGCAATCACACCGTCCATGCTAAATACCCCGTCAGTGGCAATGACCTTGAAGCGGGCGCCATCGGCGTCGGCCTGTTTAAGCTGGTCTTCCAGTGACTGCATGTCGTTGTTGGCATAACGATACCGCTTGGCCTTACACAGGCGCACGCCGTCAATGATACTGGCATGGTTAAGGGCATCAGAGATAATGGCATCTTCCTGGCTTAGCAAGGTTTCAAACAACCCGCCGTTGGCATCGAAGCAAGAGGGATACAGAATGGTGTCCTCGGTGCCCAGAAATTTGCTGATAGATTGCTCAAGCTGCTTGTGGATGTCCTGGGTACCGCAAATAAACCGTACCGAGGCGACACCAAAACCGTGACTGTCGAGGCCTTCTTTGGCCGCGGCAATCAGGTCCGGATGGTTGGCAAGCCCCAGGTAGTTATTGGCGCAGAAGTTGATAACGTGATCGCCGCCGTTAACATCAATATCGGCCTTTTGCTGTGAGGTAATCACGCGCTCGCGCTTGTAGAGCCCCTCTTTTTTGGTGCT
>CAZDUT010000332.1:1796-2011 GCA_964508695.1 uncultured Alteromonas sp. | reverse complement strand
AAGACGACTAACGGCATGACGCTCCATGTATTCCGACATGTCGAATCGGGTTAGCTCCACGCCCATAATCTTCGCCAGTTGCTGGGTAACCTCTGTCTTGCCTACCCCCGTTGGACCGGCGAACAGGAAACTGCCCACGGGTTTCTCTTCGGCGCCCAGTCCTGAACGAGACAGATGAATCGCATCCGTCAGATTCTCAATCGCGTCGTCCTGAC
>CAZDUT010000332.1:0-1786 GCA_964508695.1 uncultured Alteromonas sp. | reverse complement strand
CCATTTTCAGGTTGCGGCCGAGGTTCTTAAGCACCTCTTTGTCAGACGCAGACACGGATTTTTCGGGGATACGGGCCATGCGGGCGATGATTTGTTCAATATCGCCGACATTGATGGTCTTCTTGCGCTTCGATTGCGGTAACAAACGCTGACTGGCGCCGGCTTCATCCATCACATCAATGGCTTTGTCCGGCAGGTGCCGTTCATTGATGTAGCGTGCCGATAGCTCAGCAGCCGCCTGCAGCGCTTTTTGTGTGAACCGTACACTATGATGCTCTTCGTAGCGTGATTTCAGGCCCTGAAGGATCTTTGTGGTATCGGTAACGCTGGGTTCGGTCACATCAATTTTCTGGAAGCGTCGCGCCAACGCCCGGTCTTTCTCAAAAATACCCTGATATTCCTGGTAGGTCGTTGAACCAATACACCGCAATTCACCACTGGATAATTTCGGTTTCAGCAGGTTAGAGGCATCCATCACGCCGCCAGATGCTGCGCCCGCGCCGATAATGGTATGGATCTCATCAATAAACAGAATGGCATTCGGATCGTTGCCAAGTTCCTTCAAAATACTTTTGAGGCGCTTTTCAAAATCACCACGGTATTTCGTGCCGGCCAGCAGGCCGCCCAAATCCAGCGAATACACGGTGCTTTGCGCAATCACCTCCGGCACACTCTCGTTAACGATGCGGTAAGCCAGACCCTCGGCGATAGCCGTTTTACCCACCCCGGCTTCACCCACCAACAGCGGGTTATTTTTGCGCCGGCGACACAGTACCTGAATGGTACGTTCCAGCTCCGCGTCACGGCCGATGAGCGGGTCAATTTTGCCGTCACGGGCCTGACGGTTTAAATCAGTGGCATATTTGCTCAGTGCTGAGCTGCTGTCTTCACCCTCACCGGCGTCTTCACTGGCCTCGCTCGCGGCACTGTCATCGTCATCGGCTTTACTCACGCCATGACTGATAAAGTTTACAACATCCAGTCTGGTCACATCGGCTTTCTTGAGAATGTAAACCGCCTGGCTCTCCTGCTCAGAGAAAATCGCTACCAGCACGTTGGCGCCGGTAACCTCATCTTTACCCGAAGATTGTACGTGGAATACCGCACGCTGAAGAACACGCTGAAAACCCAGCGTAGGTTGAGTTTCGCGATCATTGATTTGCTCATCCATGATCAGCGGTGTGGTGTCCTTCACAAAATCAATCAGCTCATCTTTAATGGCGTCAATATTCGCGCCACACGCTTTCAGGGCTTCCTGCGCTGCAGAATTGTCCAGCAAGGCAAGCAGCAAATGCTCGACTGTCATGAACTCGTGGCGGTGCTCTCTGGCAAACACAAACGCCTGATTTAATGTTTGCTCTAACTCTTTGTTCAACATATTGCTCGCCCTCTAACTCGCGTTACGCCTGCTCCATCGTGCACATAAGCGGATGCTGGTGCTTACGTGCGTACTGATTGACCTGCATCACTTTGGTTTCGGCAATTTCCGCGGTGAAAACGCCACAGACTGCCCTGCCCTGATAATGCACTGTCAGCATTAACTGATTGGCTTTTTCCGTGTCCATATTAAAAAACCGCATCAGAACTTCGACGACAAAATCCATCGGTGTGTAGTCATCATTATTCAACAACACTTTGTACATCGGCGGCAGCTGAGCCTTTTTACGCTCAGCTTCTTTTTGTTTTTCCCTTTCAATGCTTATCGCGTTGTCTTTACTCATAATATAAGAATAGTGGTTTCACGACTGATTACTTGGATTTTTTCCAATAAATTAATTATACAAAT
>CAZDUT010000331.1:0-2085 GCA_964508695.1 uncultured Alteromonas sp. | reverse complement strand
GGCATGTTTTGCCCGCTGGTATGGCCCAAACAATGCTGTGTTGACCATCGGTGGCGATATAGATATTGCTCAAACCAAAAAGTGGGTTGAAACCTATTTTGGCAGTATTCAGCAGGGACCGGAGGTCGAGGATCCTAAACCTAAACCTGTCACCCTGGACAAAGATCGCTACGTTACTCTTGAAGACAACATCCATCTTCCACTGTTACAGATTACATTGCCGACGGTGTATTCCCGTCATCCGGATGAAGCCCCTCTGGATGTGTTAGCGGACATTCTGGGTGGCGGAAAAACCTCAATGCTGTACAAGAATCTGGTCAAAGGTGGTAAGGCCGTACAGGCGGTGGTGTCTCACCCGTGTCGCGAACTTGCCTGTGAGTTTCAGATAGTCGCGCTGGCCAACCCTGCCAGTGTCACGCAACTGGCAAAGCTGGAGGAGGCAATAAATGCCACACTGCGGGAGTTCGAGCAGCGCGGCGTGACGCAGGACGACCTGGCGCGCACCAAAGCCGGTATCGAGGCTGGAACGGTATTCGGCTTACAAAGCGTTGCCGGTAAAGTTTCCACACTGGCTGCGAATGAAACATTCTACGGCCAGCCTGACTTAGTGGCAGAAGATATCCGTCGTTATAACGCAGTCACAGCCGAAGACGTTATGCGGGTGTATCGCAAATACATTAAAGATGCCAACGCAGTAATATTAAGCGTGGTGCCCGAGGGCCGTACGGAGCTTGCAGCTGCCGCGCAAAACTATGACTTGCCTGAGCGAAACATCCCAGCGTATGAGGACGTAAATTATGCGGCCCCGGCCAATATAAGCAAAATTGACCGCACAGAGGTGCCGGAGGCAGGACCCGCGCCCGTGGTCACGGTGCCAGAATATTGGGAGCGCACGCTGGTCAATGATATTCCCATGCTGGGTGTAACCTCACAGGAAACTCCGACAGTGACACTTTCGCTAAGCCTGGAAGGAGGCATGTTGCTGGACCCTGCGGGCAAAGAAGGCACGGCCTATCTCACCGCCATGATGCTTAACGAGTCAACTGAGCACTACACGAATGAACAAATGGCCAACGCACTGGCCAAGCTGGGCAGTTCGGTCAGTGTGAGCGCGGCCGGACGCTATTCACAGGTGTACGTGTCAACGTTAAGTAAACACCTCAATGATACCTTGGCGCTACTTGAAGAAAAGCTGATGCGTCCAGCCTTTCTGCAGGAGGATTTCGACAGGCTGAAGGCACGATTGATGCAAAGCATGCAACAGCAACAGAAAAACCCTAACCAACTGGCAACACGCGCGCGTGACAGTGTATTGTTCGGCGAAAATAACCGTGTGAGTAAGCCCAATGAGGGGACGCTGACATCGGTAAAAGCAATTACGCTGGAAGACATTAAAGCGTTTTACGCACGTTATTACTCCCCGGCCAAAGCGAGTATCGTGGTGGTGGGTGATCAGCCAGCCGACGTGATGACGCAGTCCTTATCGTTTCTTTCGGACTGGCAGGGCGAGGATTATACCTTCCCAGAGTTTGTGCCGTTCCCGGCGCACGATGAACGCACCATTACCCTGGTCGATAAGCCCGGCTCAGTACAGTCGGTGGTTTATATCGTTCGACGCGCCATGCCGTATGATGCCACCGGCGAGTATTTTCATGCGCGACTAATGAACTTTCCGCTGGGCGGTGCCTTTAATAGCCGTATTAACCTCAATCTTCGTGAAGAAAAGGGGATCACATACGCAGCGAACAGCAGCTTTATTGGTGGTAAGACTCTGGGCTGGTTCGAAGTCAGCACAGACGTGAAGTCCCAGGATACGGCTACCGCTATCCGTGCTATTTTCAGTGAGCTTGATAACTATCGCGAAAACGGCATGACCGCGAAAGAGCTGCAGTTCATGAAAAGTGCCTTTACTTTAAGTGATGCACTTGAATATGAAACGCCTAACAGTAAGGCGCGATTTTTACGTCAGCTCATGGCGTACGATCTTGAGGATGATTACCGCTCTGAACAGCTGGAGATTATTCATGCCATTTCACGTGACGAGCTGAACAGGGTGGCCAAAAAACAACTAACGAACGATGCATT
>CAZDUT010000330.1:0-2087 GCA_964508695.1 uncultured Alteromonas sp. | reverse complement strand
ACGGACTTGATGTATTACCGGATGGGCAATACCAGCCTGCCATGCCACTGAACATTGTCGAAAAGGACGTGGCTGCACGAATTAAAAAAGCCTTCAAAGGCACGCGTCACATTATTCCGGGGCGCACCGCCAATATGACCCAGGCAAAGCCGGATGAAGGCCGTGTGAATTGTCAGTATCGTGCCAAATGCTGGCTGGGATGCCCGTTCGGTGCTTACTTCAGTACCCAGTCTTCGACACTGCCTGCGGCCATCAAAACCGGCAACCTGACGCTGCGTCCCTATTCCATTGTCAAAGAGATTGTCTACGACAAAGACAAAAAGCGCGCGGTTGGGGTCGAGATCATAGATGCTGAAACGAATAAAACCTATGTGTATAAGAGTCGCCTGGTGTTTGTCAACGCGTCGGCGCTGAACTCTGCCTGGCTGCTGATGAATTCTGCCACCGATGTATGGGAAGGCGGCCTGGGCAGTAGTTCGGGCGAGTTGGGCCACAATGTCATGGACCATCATTTTCGGGTTGGTGCCTTCGCTGAAGCCGAAGGCTACGAGGATAAGTATCACTATGGCCGGCGTCCGACCGGGTTCTATGTGCCGCGCTTTCGTAACTGGGGCGATGATAAACGCGATTATGTGCGCGGTTTCGGTTATCAGGGCAGTGCCAGTCGTCAGGGCTGGCGGCGCGGTGTGGCCGAACTCGGGGTCGGTGCGAATTTAAAAGAGGCGCTGAGCGAGCCCGGTCCGTGGCAAATCGGCATGACCGCCTTCGGTGAGATGCTGCCGTACCACGAAAACCGCATCATGCTTGATACCTCCACTACCGATAAGTGGGGGCTGCCGGTACTCGCCATGGATGTAGCAATCCGTGAAAACGAAATTAAAATGCGCCGGGACATGCAGCAAGATGCCGTGGACATGTTTGAAGCGGCGGGCCTGACCAACGTGAATGGCTTTGAGGCTGACTATGCTCCGGGCATGGGCATTCACGAAATGGGCACAGCGCGTATGGGACGCGATCCTAAATCGTCGGTACTGAACAAACATAATCAGATTTGGGACGCGCCCAACGTATTTGTCACCGATGGTGCCTGCATGACATCGGGATCCTGCGTCAACCCTTCGCTGACCTATATGGCTCTCACAGCCCGCGCGGCAGACTTCGCTGTCAGTGAACTGAAAAAGGGGAATTTATAATGCAACGCCGTGACTTACTAAAACTCATTGCCGGGGCCACAGGGATGGCCATGGTAGGTGGTGAAGCGCTGGCGTATACCCTGCGTGAACCTGTACCGCTGAAAGAGACCGGGTTTAACGAGCAAGATGTCGCTTTTATCAACGAACTTGGCGAGGTCATTATTCCGGCTACCGATTCGCCGGGCGCGAAGGCGGCCAATGTAGGGGCTGCCATTGCTGTGATAGTTGCTGACTGCTACCCACCTGCGTTGCAAACGGTATTTCGCGACGGACTCAGAGAGATAGATAAGGTTAGCAAGGAAAAGACGGGAAAAGCGTTTCTTCAACTCACCAGCGAAGAGCGTCATGCCATGTTTAACGAACTCGACGCAGAGGCCACTGCCTACAATACCGCCCGGGGGATCTACCGGGTGGCTGCCAGCAAGCCTAGCCGCTGGGAAACAGGCAGTGAAATTAAGCCACCCCATTACTTTACGCTATTAAAGCAACTTACACTGTTTGGCTTTTTTACCTCGGAAACCGGCGCAACCAAAACACTGCGGTATGTGCCGGTACCGGGCTATTACGATGGTGATCTTGAGTACAAAAAGGGCGATAAGGCCTGGGCGACCTAGACGAATAAACAGGATAATGATGATGAATAAACCAATGCTGACACTTGCCCTCATCGCAGGCACCATTTGCGTTACTGCCTGGGCAACAACCAACGATCGCCATACCCGTGAAGAGCAGGCCGCAAAAACGGAAGTCTGGGAGCCAGTACCGCCGGTTGTAACAGCGAAACCCGGACAACCGCCTTCAGATGCCATCGTGCTGTTTGATGGCAGTGATTTGTCTGCCTGGGAATCGGTCGGGCAGGGCGACGCACCATGGATAGTGGAAGACGGGGTGATG
>CAZDUT010000329.1:0-2088 GCA_964508695.1 uncultured Alteromonas sp. | reverse complement strand
TTACCTCATCCATTTTCGAGCCGGTGTCTACCAGCGCCGTCGCAATGATGGTCAGGCTGCCACCTTCTTCTACATTACGCGCAGCACCAAAGAAACGCTTTGGCTTATGCAATGCGTTGGCATCCACACCACCGGTCAGCACTTTACCCGAAGACGGGATCACGGTGTTGTAAGCACGCGCCAGACGAGTGATTGAGTCGAGCAGGATGACCACATCCTTTTTGTGCTCAACCAGACGCTTGGCTTTTTCGATAACCATTTCGGCTACCTGTACGTGACGGCTCGCCGGCTCATCGAAGGTAGAGGCAACCACCTCACCCTGCACCAGACGGTGCATTTCGGTCACTTCTTCCGGACGCTCATCAATCAGCAACACCATCAACTCACATTCAGGATGGTTGGCGGCAATAGATTGCGCGATGTTTTGCAGCAGCAGGGTTTTACCCGCTTTTGGCGGCGCGACAATCAGACCACGCTGGCCTTTACCGATTGGTGAAGCTAAATCCAGCACCCGCGCGGTAATGTCTTCTGTTGAGCCGTTACCACGCTCCATACGCAAACGTGACTCTGCGTGCAGTGGTGTTAAGTTTTCAAACAGAATTTTTGTACGGGAGTTTTCCGGCTTATCGAAGTTGACTTCGCGGATTTTTAACAGCGCGAAATAGCGCTCGCTGTCTTTTGGTGGACGGATTTTTCCGGAGATGGTATCACCGGTGCGCAGGTTAAACCGTCGGATTTGACTCGGTGAAACATAAATATCATCGGGTCCGGCCAGATAGGAGGAATCCGCTGATCGCAGAAAACCAAAGCCATCCTGCAGGATTTCAAGTACGCCATCCCCAAAAATATCTTCGCCACTTTTTGCGTGGGCCTTGAGGATCGAGAAGATGATATCTTGCTTTCTGGCTCGCGCCATGTTTTCCAGGCCCATTTTCTCGGCCATGCCAACCAATTCGCTGATTGGTTTATTTTTGAGTTCAGTTAAATTCATACTGGTGGGTCTTTGTGCTTGAACTTCGCTTACAGGACTGTTCGTCACTTGTTAGTCTGTTTGATTAAAGGATTGATTATGTAGCTGCCCGGATATGGACAAAGCAGAACGCTGCTCAGATGAGAGCTTTAAGAACGTTAGCACCATAAATGGGGTTCGTCCAGCATTTTGCCGGGGAAATGTGAAAAATGTTTAAAACGTGCTGAAAATAGCAGGATTGAACAGTGTTCGACACCGGCGGCAAAGCCGCCGGGTCGGAACCAGCACACTTACAGGTTTTCGTTCAGAAACTCTGTCAGTTGGGCTTTCGATAACGCGCCTACCTTCGTTGCAGCTACATTACCGCCTTTAAACAACAGTAGTGTTGGAATACCGCGAATGCCATATTTTGGCGGGGTTTCGTTATTTTCATCGACATTCAACTTGCCAACTGTTAACTTGCCATCATACTCGCTCGCAACTTCTTCCAGAATTGGGGCGATCATTTTGCAGGGGCCGCACCACTCTGCCCAGAAGTCAACCAGCACAGGACCTTCAGCATTGATGACGTCTGCTTCGAATTTATCGTCTGATAACTGGATAATATTGTCGCTCATTCTCTTCTCCAAATTAGGTCTGTCGCTGAGTTGTTCAGCTCAACCATGAGTGTTATATAGAAACTGTTTTTTAATGCAAGCACTGATAAAATATAAGCTATGCAAACCACACATTTAACCGAAACGCATTTTTCCGACCTGCCTATCAATAGCAAGGTGCTTGACGCCCTGCTGGCAGAAAATTTTACGCATTGTACGCCGATTCAGGCGCTCGCTCTACCACCCTTACTGGATGGACTGGACATTGCTGGCCAGGCGCAAACCGGTACGGGTAAGACCATGGCATTTTTGGTCGCCACATTCCACTATTTGCTGGGACGGGCTGATGACTCAGATGCCAGTAAAGGGCCCCGAGCCATCATTATGGCGCCGACCCGAGAGCTAGCCGTACAGATTTACAACGATGCAAAACTGCTCAGTGAACACACCGGCCTGTCACTTGGTTTGATTTATGGGGGCGAAGGCTACCAAAGTCAACGGGAAGTGCTGGAAAAAGGTGTG
>CAZDUT010000328.1:310-2094 GCA_964508695.1 uncultured Alteromonas sp. | reverse complement strand
TTTTTTTATGCCGGCGTGAGGCTAACCAGGTTACCAGTCAGCCATTGCAAGCGGGAAGCCGGTTATAGCTTTCGTCGTCCTGAAAAAGCGTGGGTAAGCGTGTTGCCATCAATATATTCAAGCTCGCCACCCACCGGCACGCCGTGGGCAATACGGCTGGCATCAATATTATAATCTTTGCATAGCTGGGCAATATAATGGGCGGTGGCCTCGCCCTCTACGGTCGGGTTGGTTGCCAGAATGACTTCCTGGATATTTCCGCTTTTGAAGCGCTGTTCAAGCTGATCCAAACCGATTTCTTCAGGGCCGATACCGTCAATCGGTGACAGGTGCCCCATCAGTACAAAGTACTGTCCGTCGTAGGACAGCGTTTGCTCTACCGCCAGCACGTCCTGAGGACTTTCTACAATACAAAGCAAGCCGCTTTCAGATCGGGCTGGGTGACGACAGATCTCACAGAGCTCATCTTCGGTGAAGGTTCTGCATTGCCTGCAGTGGTGGATGTGCTCCATTGCGTTATGAAGCACATTACTGAGTCCGATTGCCCCTTCGCGATTGCGTTCAAGCAGGTGAAATGCCATCCGCTGGGCACTTTTATTACCCACTCCCGGCAAACAGGTAAATGCCTGAATAAGATCTGATAGCAACGGACTGAACTTCATACTACACCCGCAGCCTTAAAACGGCATTTTGAAGCCGGGAGGAAGTGGCATTCCACCGGTGACATCGCCCATTTTTTCTTTGCTGGTTTCCTGAATACGGCGTACACCATCATTAAACGCTGCAGCGATCAAATCTTCCAGCATGTCTTTATCATCTTCCATCAACGACGGATCAATGTCGACACGGCGAACATTGTGGTTGCATGTCAGGGTGACTTTAACCATCCCCGCACCAGCTTCACCGGTGACCTCAAGATTGGCTAACTCTTCCTGTACTTTTTGCATGCGCTCCTGCATCTGCTGCGCCTGCTTCATCATGTTTCCCATTCCACCTTTAAACATAGTCTTTCTCGCTTGTTACTGATTGAATATAAGTTTTATCAACGCGGCTTAACTGAATCAGGGATAACTTCTGCTTCAAATGTCGACCGCAAAGACGTAATGAACTCGTCACTAGAGACAACCTCCAGCGCATGTGCCTGGCGCATTTCAGCAATCTGTTGTTGCAGAACAAAAGGCGTAATCGCGGGCTCCCCTGCTGTAACCTCTAAACTGACCGGCTCCCCTAATACACGTTGCAACGCATCGCACAGTTGTTGCTCGCTGCTCTGATTAAGTAAATGGGCCTGATTACTGTCAAGTTCAAGGGCAACGTGATTTCCATCCCGATGGTAAGATGAATGCAAAGCCAGTTGTTTCAGCAAACCGGCAATTGGCATTTGCTCTATCAGGTGACTCCAGGCATCTATTTGACTGGCATGCGTAACCTTTTCTCCAGTTTCAAGAAATGGTGGGATGCTGCCTGGCTTTTCTGTCACGATATCGGCTGGTTTCTGAGCAGCAGTCTCGGTTTCCCATGGCGGCGCGTCAGCGCCGTGTTCCATGTCCGTGTTAGACATCTCAGGGGAACTCTCAGACACATCACTCGCCTTACGCGCATCAGACGGTGTACTGTCACTTTCGCCACTTAGCTGTGATAACGGTGTTTGCGATGCCGTTTCCGGCGCCTCAGGCTTTTTTGGCTGAGTATCGTCGCCCTCCTGAGACGGCTTCTTGAGTTGCTGTCGTAAGGCAAGCATCGCTTCTGTTGACGACAACTGAGCACTATCACTTTGTGGCTCT
>CAZDUT010000328.1:0-300 GCA_964508695.1 uncultured Alteromonas sp. | reverse complement strand
ACGTGTGCTCCTGAGCGGTCGGAGGGTTGAGCGCTTCGTCGTGTGGAAGTGGCTCGTTTTCGTACGCGGAAAGGGGGGGAACATCATCCCTATCCGGCGCGCTGTCCACATGTTCACGGGATAAGTCATTAGCCTCAGCCACATCATCCGGCGTCGGCGGCACCGTTTCTTGTGCCGGTACAGCATCTGTGGGCCCGGCACTTTCACGGTCGCCCGTCGGCTCATTCATCACATCATCAGCGGCTTGGAAGGTCTGAGGTTCAGTTTGGGGTACATGCGGCTGCGGTGGCGTTGTTACCG
>CAZDUT010000327.1:0-2130 GCA_964508695.1 uncultured Alteromonas sp. | reverse complement strand
TCATTTCTGCTGTCAGCTTGATGCTTTTCGAGGCCCGGCTAAAGATACCGCCACCTTTAGAGATAAGTTTCTTGTCGTAGTCTTCCCAGCTCAGGCTAGGGTTTTCGAACAGACGCTCACGCTCTTCATAGCTGGCTTCAGTGTCCGGGTTAGGATCAAAGAAAATATGCAGGTGATTAAAGGCACCGATAAGGCGCGTATGACGTGACAGCAACATACCATTACCGAAAACATCGCCAGCCATGTCGCCAATACCCACACAGGTGAAATCCGTTGTCTGGCAGTCGATGCCAATTTCCCGAAAATGACGTTTAACCGACTCCCAGGCACCACGGGCAGTGATCCCCATTTTCTTATGGTCATAGCCAATACTGCCGCCTGAGGCAAATGCATCGCCCATCCAGAAGTTGTATTCTTCAGAAATCGAGTTGGCAATATCAGAGAACGTCGCCGTTCCTTTATCGGCTGCAACCACCAGGTAAGGGTCATCTTCGTCCAGACGCACCACGTTTTCAGGCGGAACCACCTCACCATTGACGATGTTGTCAGTGATATCCAGCAAGCTGCGGATAAAGATGCGGTAGCACGCCTGGCCTTCGGCCTGCATGGCTTCTCTTCCCTGGCCAACAGGCAATTTCTTACAGACGAAGCCGCCTTTGGCGCCTACCGGTACAATAACGGTGTTTTTGACTTGCTGGGCTTTTACCAGACCGAGGATTTCAGTCCTGAAATCTTCCTGGCGATCGGACCAGCGTAATCCGCCTCGCGCCACTTTACCGCCACGTAAATGCACACCTTCAACTCGCGGGCTGTAAACAAAAATTTCAAATTTTGGTAATGGAAGCGGCATATCCGGAATAAGCTCCGGCAGCATTTTAAACGACACGTACGGCTTCTCATTGCCCTCGCCATCCGGCTGGTAGAAGTTGGTGCGCAATGTCGCCAGCATCAGGTCAAGATAGCGACGGATAATCCGGTCATCATCAAGATTACTGACGGTATCCAGCTGCTCTTTAATATCGTCGAGCAAGGCATCCTGTTTTTTCTGACTGCGCTTGACCGACGGGTTAAAGCGCAGGTCAAAAAAGTCTACCAGGCGGCGGGCTATTTCAGGGTAATTGGCCAGCGTATTGGCAATGTAATCACGGCTGAAAGAGCTGCCGGTCTGACGCATATATTTTGCATACGCGCGCAAAATCGTCACACGGCGGCCGGTGAGCCCTGCTCCCAGTATAAGCCGGTTAAATGCATCGTCTTCAAGGGTGTTATACCACACCTTGGCGAAGGCATCCTGGAACAGGTTCTGGGCCTGCTCCATATCGAAATGACGCACGCGCTGGTGCAGCATGGTGAAGTCCATCACCCAGTTGCGCTCACCCTCTGCACAGGTCACCTTGTACGGGCTTTCATCAACAACACGTAATCCAAAGTGCTCCAGCATTGGTAACACGTCAGACAAGTGAATGGGTTCGGCACGATGGAAAAGCTTAAGCTTTACGATCTGACTGTCAGACGCCTCTTCCTGTGGGCGGTAAAACAGCATATCCAGCGTATGGTTGTCATCAAGCTGTTCCAGCTTCCCGATATCCACCAATGCGTCGCTGGGCAGGTTATGCTCCATATAGCTTCGGGTGAAGGCATTGTTGTATTTACGTTCCAGCGCTTTGCCGTTAGCTTCGCCGTGAGCCGCTGTGATGGCTGATGCCAGACGATCATTCCAGGTTTTGGTCAGCTCGATTATGTTATTTTCAATTTCCTTCACATCATATTCCGCATTGTTGTCTTTCACCCGGGCGATGTAGTGCGTGCGCGCATACACCGACTCTGAAAAGAATGTCGTAAATTCCACTTCACCATCTGCATTCAGTGATGACTTAAGCAAATCCTGAGTCTCTTTTCGCAACTGGGTGTTGTAGCGCTCCCTGGGGACAAACACCATGCAGGAGAAAAAACGCCCGAAGATATCTTTGCGGATGAACAGTCGGGAAATTCCCCTCTCCTGCATCTGAAAGATCCCCATGACTATGTGTGCAAGCTCCTGGGCGGGGGTTTGTAACAGTTCGTCCCGCGGATAGGTCTCGACAATATTCACAAATGCTTTATAAGCATGGGTACCGGGTTCGAAACCGG
>CAZDUT010000326.1:0-2135 GCA_964508695.1 uncultured Alteromonas sp. | reverse complement strand
CCGGTGATAGCTGAGTCAGATTATCGGGCCCTCGCATACAAATATGAAGGGATCCCTGGCTATGCTGTAGGCAAGGAGGAGGTGAAGGTACCGGCTGCCTGGCTGATCGACCAGCGTGGTTTTAAGGGCCGGACATTAGGTCAGGTTCGCTGTCATCCTACCCAACCATTGGTGTTAACCAACCTTGGCAATGCCACCGGCAATGAGGTGGTAGCGTTAGCCGGGGCGATCATCGAAGACGTGAACACAGCGTTTGGTATAACGCTTGAGCCAGAAGTCAGGCTGGTCGGCAAAAAAGGACTGATTGCATTATGAAGCATGCATCCAAAGTAATTCGGCAGCATATTCTGGCGTTGCTCGCCGATGGGCAGTTTCACAGTGGGGAGGCTATTGCTCAGGAAGTTGGTTTGTCACGTACCGCGGTGGCCGGACATATCTCACAGCTCTCTGAGTGGGGCCTGGACGTGTTTAAAGTCAAGGGTAAAGGGTATCGCCTTGAGCGGCCCTTTACGTTGCTCAGTGCTGATGCAATCAACAAGCAACTGAAAGATAAGCGACTGGCATTAATCGAGGTTGAGTCGGTCTTACCCTCTACCAATAGTGAGCTTAAAAAACGTATTGCCAACTCCCCGCACAACCTGGCAGACGGCGATGTGGTGCTCGCAGAGGTACAGACTGCGGGTAAGGGACGACATGGACGTAGCTGGCTGGCGCCCGTTGGCGGCAGTCTGACGTTTTCGATGTATTGGTCGTTTCCAGATGGCTACCAGAGTATGGCGGGTCTTTCATTGTTGGTAGGGCTTGCGGTCTGCGAGGGGCTGCGCAAAACCGGTATCGACGATACCCAGCTCAAGTGGCCGAATGATGTGTATTTACAGGGAAGAAAGCTGGCTGGGATCCTGATTGAGGTAGAAGGCCAGATTGGCGCGACTGCTCACTGTGTCATTGGTATGGGGTTAAACGTCAGCATGCCCGATGGCCAGTACGACGTAGGACAGCCTTACAGCGATTTAGCCGGGTATCTGGGCAGTGCCCCGGACAGAAACCAGGTCGCCGCAAACATCATTGAGGCTTTATGGGAAATGTTGCCCAAATTTTCCCAGCAAGGTTTCGGACCGTTTGCTGCACACTGGCAGGCAACAGATTTGTTTGCCGATAAAAGAATTGTGCTGCAGATGGGTGAGAAGCGCTTCGTTGGCATTGACCGTGGTGTGGATGCCAGCGGTGCTTTATTGGTTGAGACCGAAGACGGTATTACACGTTTTCATGGGGGCGAGGTGAGTCTGCGTGGTCAATGAAGAAAAGGTATTGCTTGTCGATATCGGTAATACCCGCGTGAAAGCAGCGATGCTCAAACAGGTTGATGACGAACCTCAGACATTCGATGACGTCGACTCACTGTTCGCGTCAGCGCTGGCAGCATCGGCGGACTACCTGTATTTTGCCAGTGTTCGTGAGCAGTCTGTCAGTGAGGCCGTTCACGCCCGCTGCAAACAACAAAATATAACCTGTCGTGAGGTGGTCACCGAGAAACAGGCGTTTGGTGTCACCAACAGCTATGACGATGTCAGCAAAATGGGCGTGGACCGGTGGCTGGCAATGATTGCAGCCGCGGCACTGGCAAAGGAGACGTTTTGTGTGATTGATACCGGTACAGCCACGACAGTGGACTTTGTCAGTCATGGAAAACATCTGGGCGGCTGGATCGTTCCGGGCTTCCAGACAATGAAAACCTCGCTTGTCGGGGCGACCAAACGGGTGACCGCTGATAATCTTTTGCCGGAACAACTGGATGCTGGACAGACAACCGAAAGCTGTGTGGCGCACGGATGCCATGCAGCGGTTTTTGGTGTTTATTTGAGCGCGGTTGACTATTTATCACGCAAACAAACGCCGTTTGATGTTATTTTAAGCGGTGGCGATAAAAAACTGTTTGCAAAAGCTGAAGTGGGTGATAGCATGCGCCCCGCGAATTTGGTGGTGCAAGGTCTTGCCCGCTACGCAAAAAGCGAGCTTTTTGCGTAACATTGTTTAAGTGGTAAATTATTGAGCACTTAAACAGAAAAATGAAAATTTTTCGAAAAAGACTATTGCACGGAGTAAATCATTACTCTAGAATGCGCACCCACTTGATG
>CAZDUT010000325.1:0-2136 GCA_964508695.1 uncultured Alteromonas sp. | reverse complement strand
TTAATATCAGAGGTTAATCCTGGCTGGCGCGACCTATATCCAAAACTACTTTAATTTCACTCGTATCGTGCTCTACGAGAGTTCGATGGGGGTCCCGGCCTTCGCCGGGATGACGGTAGCTTTATTGAGTTTTCAATGTCCGCTAGTCGCGCATTGCTGACACCCAATACCTCAAATAGCAACTACCCTTTTACAAACAAAGCGGAGGTTCCCGCTTGGGGGGCGGGAATGAAGGGGCTCGTCTTCCTGCTGACGGCCAGGGCTTAAAACTTGCCATCATAGATGTAAAGGGACGTTACGCTTCCCTCACCCCAGCTTACTTAATTCAGTGTTCGGGCTGGCTGCACTTTCACCGCCCGCTGCGCGGGGTAAAGCGTCGACAATATACTTAATACCAGCGCGATAACCACCGTAAGCACCACATCGAGGGTTTGCATTTCGGAGGGCAGAAAATTAATAAAATAAATATCACCAGAAAGCATATTAACGCCCAGCCAGCGTTCAATGGTTGCCACTATGGATGAAAGGTTCGGAGCAACAATCAAGGCGGCGCCAGTCCCTACAACTATACCTGTCACGCCGTTTATCAGCCCCTGTAACATGAAAGTCTGACGAATGAGGCCGTCACTGGCCCCCATCGTTTTCAGTATGGCTATGGCGCTCTGCTTCTCGCGCACCGCCATCACCAGCGACGATACAATGTTAAAACAGGCGACAGCGATGACCAGGGTCAGCGCGATGTAAACAACGGTTCTGACCAGTTGAATATCCTGATAGAGATGTCCCTGGGTACGTGTCCAGTCAGACATGTATACCGGTTGTGGAAAGGCATAGCCGATATCACGCATGGTCTGCGCAGCACTAAACGGATCGTGCAGCGTCAGGCGCAGGCCTTGTGCCCCCGAGAATATCCCCGCTTCCTGCGAGGCGCGGGACAGATGCATCAGGCCAACCGAGTTGTCTAACTCGCCACCCACGGTTACCGCACCTACCACATTCAGCGTCATGGTTTTAGGGGCGCGAAAAGTCAGGTCCTGGGTTAATGTCGGGACCAGCACCTGAACGGAATCTCCGACAGTGATCCCCAGCTTGTCGAGTACACCTTGTCCCAGCAGCACCCCCTCATTACTAGCGGTAAAAGCCCGCCAGTCAGCGGGGCTGATTTGTTCGGCAAGCGCCAGTGAACGACCGGATGCCGTATCAACGCCGGTGATTTCCACCGCTTTGAGGTCGCCTTCAAATTGCACCATGCCGGTAATTTTGGTGTAGGGGTGAACCTCCGCTACCCGGGGATCCTGCTCAAGGCGCTGACGCTCAAGGTGCCAGTCTTCAATTCCGGAGCGATCCACGCTGTAAAGTTCGCCATGAGGAATAAACGCCAGGATACGCTGGGTGAGCTCACGCTCAAAGCCATTCATCACACTCAGTAATACGATCAGCACAAAGCAGCCCAGCGCAATGCCGGCGGTCGATGAAAACGAAATAAATGAAAGAAAGCCACTTTGACGCGTTCGCCGAAACCGCCGGGCCAATTGCCAGGCAAGCTTCACGCTACTGCTCCGGTGGCAGAATCGGTAAGTATGCCGTCCTGAATACTTAAGGTGCGATCCATACGTGCAGCAAGCGACCTGTCGTGAGTAACCACAATAAAGGTGGTGTGGTGCTGCTGACTTAACTCGGTCAACATTTCATACACACTCTCGCCGGTTTTATGATCAAGGTTTCCGGTAGGCTCGTCCGCCAGAACCAGTGATGGTCGGGTAACCAGCGCGCGGGCAATAGCCACCCGCTGCCGTTCACCACCAGAGAGCGCGGCCGGCAAATGCGACAAACGGTGAGACAGCCCCACCTGTTCGAGCATGGTTTGCGCCTGTGCTTTTGCCTCTGACGCGGCGCTGCCACCGATCAACAGTGGCATGGCAACATTTTCCAGTGCACTGAATTCAGCCAGTAAATGATGAAACTGGTAAATAAAGCCAATATCACGATTACGCATACTGGCAAGCTGAGCAGCACTCATTCCCTGCAGGCTTGCTCCCTTGAACCAGACTTCACCACTGCTGGGGGTGTCTAAGCCTCCAAGTAAGTGGAGAAGTGTACTTTTGCCTGAGCCGGAGCTACCGAGTACGGCTACCT
>CAZDUT010000324.1:0-2181 GCA_964508695.1 uncultured Alteromonas sp. | reverse complement strand
GAGACCGGGACTTTTGCGGCCACCCAGACCCATGGCTACGAAGAATCGCGCCATCGGATCCACCTTGTGGCCGATTTCGACTCGCCGGTCGAAGAGCCCGAGTTCGAGATCCTCGGAGAGCTGGGGACGGGAGGCATGGGGTCGGTGTTCCGGGCCCGGCAGCACTCGTTGTCGCGCGAGCTCGCCATCAAACGCCTGAGGACCGACATCGCCATCCAGGATGCTCTTGAGCAAGCCAAGCAGGAGTTGGAAGCACGCGTGATGTCACGTACTGAAGAGCTGCACCAGGCTAAACTGGAAGCTGACCGGGCCAATGAAAGTAAAACCAAGTTTCTGGCCGCCGCAGGCCATGACTTAATGCAACCATTTAACGCCGCTACCCTGTATGCGTCGATGCTGGCACAAAAAACCGCCTCGACGGATCTTGCCGACTTATCACAAGGTGTGGTCAGCTCATTAAACAGCGCAGAAAGCCTGCTTACCATGCTGCTGGATATGACCAAACTGGAATCCGGCAAGCTCACGCCGCAGCTTTCACAATTTTGTCTGGATGAGGTCCTCGCTCCACTGGTTCAGGAGTTTACTGTGATCAGTCAGCAGCAAAATCTGCAGTTGTCTTATGTCAAAACCAATCTTATCGTGCGTTCTGACAAGCGACTGCTGCGCCGTATAGCGCAAAACCTGCTATCGAATGCGATACGATATACCAGCCGTGGCGGTGTGTTGGTCGGTGCCCGGCGGCTCAATCATGATCTGGCTGCGCTGTGTGTCTACGATACCGGTCCGGGTATACCTCGTGATCAACAGGCTGATATCTTCGCCGAATTTCATCAGCTCAACAGCGATCAGGAAAGTCAGGGCCTGGGGTTGGGCCTCACAATTGTTGAGCGTATCAGCGACCTCCTCGACCATCCGGTGGCGCTGCGTTCTGTGATGGGCAAAGGTACGCTGTTTTCCGTAATACTGCCGCGTTGCCAGCGGGCATTGAGCAGCGCAGGCAAACCGCCAGTTACGATTACCTCTTCGACAGGTCTGCTAGCCAAAAATACAGTGCTGCTGCTTGAAAACGACGCGCAGATTGTTCATGCCATGACACTTTTACTTGAAGAGTGGGGAGCAACAGTTTGTGTAGCTGGATCTCAGCATGATGCAATCATAAATTGTCCTGATTCTCCGGCCTTTGTGATTGCTGATTATCACCTCGATCATGGCGAAACGGGCATTGATGTCGTGACAACACTGCGTGATTTTTGGCAGCAAAATGTGCCAGGAATTTTAATTACCGCTAACCGTAGCGAGGGGATCCGCGAACAGGCACAGCAAAATGCGCTGCTTTATTTGCCTAAGCCGGTCAAACCTGCGGCGTTAAAGCGTCTGATAAAGCGCGAACTCGGCTATTTACGCGAGAATGCTTAATACTGGCGCCTTGCCTGCTACTTAGTTGGTTCTCCACGTTGCCAATTAAGCGCCTGACTTTTTTTAAAATTAAGTAGTACTTACCGGTGATTTGAGTTAAAACCAACCAGATATTCTCACCAATGATGGTCGCCTGCTGTGAAGCTGTTCACTCAAACACCATTCTTACGCTCACTCTCTACCGCAGCCTTTGTACTTGCCACAACAGTATACTGCGCCTTTGCCAGTGAACAGGCTGCCTGGCCAGAGTCAGTAAAAGCTGCAATTGATGACGCGCCCCCCTACCGTATTATCACCGACGATGGGGTTACTGGCATTTATGTTGAAATTTATGAAATCATCATGCGCCAGTTGAAAGTCGAAACGAATTACCTGGAAGTGCCTTTTCCCCGCGCCCTCATAATGCTCAAAGACGGTGATGCCGATATTATGCTGGGCCCGGTTTATAACCAAGAGCGCGCCACCTATTTAAACTTTTCGCTGCCCGCCTTCCCACCGGTAGAAAAGGTGTTTCTGGTCAAGCATAAATCCAATGCAATTTCTGCGTATTCAGATCTAACGGACAAAGTGATTGCTGTGCAACGTGGCAGTAGTTACTTTCGAAAATTCGACAACGATAAGCAGTTAAAGAAAGTTGCCCTGAATAATTATGCGCAGGCGCTGTGCATGCTGGACGTGGATCGGGTGGATGTAGTCATCATTCCCGAGCCAATTGCCAATATTCTGCTTAACAGCCTTGAGTTGGCATTTATACGCTCTCCGCTC
>CAZDUT010000323.1:0-2193 GCA_964508695.1 uncultured Alteromonas sp. | reverse complement strand
GGGTAGTCGGGCTCTGATATCTTACCGGAGGTATAGATAAGGACTCTGGCAGCTCATCACACTTTAGGACTGCGGCAAGGTCCCGCTGTTACCGCGTACCACCATCACTTTGATTACCTAACTTTCACTCGGATTGTCCAACGAAAAGAGTTTGTAATAAAAGGTAGCTGACCATGTCAGCATCATAAAACCTAACAGAGACTGCATCGCCGTTATGAACTTGATATGGCCTTCAGGGTTGAATTCACTCATCCCCAGGGTCGTCATAGTAACAAGGGAGTGATAAAAATAATCTCTGAAAATTGGCTTAAATTCTTTGGTAAATTCGCCAAGCGCAAAAACGTGCTGCGCCCCCCAGTAAATTCCCGTAAAGTAAAATGACTCAACGATATGCACTGCAAATATAATAAGCAACGCTAGCATCGACTGCCATATCGACAGACTACAGTGACATGTCACATAGTAACGTTGAAGCCCGTTTAAAACGTAATAATGGGTAAGGCAGGCTGCCAGTACGCCCACAAGTGTCATGAAAACCGCCAAAGTCATTGATCTTCGCTCCTTATCGTAAGCCTTTTCGCCACGTATAGCGGCCATTGATGCAGGCTTAACTGTCGCATACTGCGCAAAATACCGTATACGGCTTACACGCCACGAAGACCATGACTTTCTGTTGGTGCAGCCGTGCATACGGTTAACTTTACTTTGGCTATAAAACGTTTTACACGCCCCCACGTATTAGCCATTAACTGGTCAAACGTTAACCTTAAAGTGAAGTAAATGCCTGACAACAAAGGAAGGGACGCGGATAAAGTTACGCAAATCCCACTATCAGGTTGGTGGTCTGTCATTAAGCGTACTTACGCCAACCTCAAAATCCACAATCTGCAGCTGGTGTCGGCGGGCGTGGCGTTCTATTTTCTGCTGGCCGTATTTCCATTGCTGGCCGCAGTTATTTCACTTTACGGCTTGCTGGTATCGTTTGACGATTTACAAAGCCATATGACCTATCTGATTAATGTGGTGCCGGCAGATAGCCGGTATATTCTGAAAGAGCAGCTGGAAGGGCTGATTTCAAAGTCTGATCGCGCGTTGGGATGGGGATTTGCGTTAAGTGTGCTGGTTGCTCTTTGGAGCAGCAGCAAAGGTGCTAATGCGCTCATTGCAGCCTGCAACATTACCTATCATGAATCATCGAAACGCCGTTTTATGTTCGCCATCATGGCCAGAATGCTATTAACGCTGGCGATTATTGGCATGATCATTTTAGCATTGCTGATTATTACCGTTTTACCTCAGGTGCTTAACTTTCTGCTGGGACAGGGGCTGGGTAAGCTTGCGGTGGGTGGCATTACCTGGCTGGTTTTGATCATGCTGTTCAATGTCGGACTGGCATCGCTCTACCGCTACGGGCCGCACCGTGCCCGCGCAAAATGGCGGTGGGTCACGCCAGGAGCGTTTTTCGCCACCGTTTTATGGGTGGCGTTCTCTTACGGATTCTCCTACTACCTGCAAACCTTTGCTACGTTTAACAAAACCTATGGCTCGGTGGTAGGCATTGTCATATTGCTTATCTGGTTTTACACCAGTGCGTTAATCATTTTACTGGGTGCTGAACTGAACTCCGCCATGGAGCTGCAGACCAAAAAAGACAGTACCCGCGGCAAAGAAAAGCCCATGGGTGAGCGCGGTGCCTTTGTTGCCGACCATACACCAGAGAACCGGCCGCCTTACACCCGATAATATGGCCAATGATCCCGGTAAATTACGTGTACGTTAACAACTCAACTACTATTGTATAAGGGTGCTCAATACAGGAGGCATATTATGTCGCAGAAGCCTGAAAAACAGAAAAAGGATAAAAACTCGCCTTTTTCTCATGAGGATGCCGAATCCGGTAGTCCGGACGAATCGGTGGCAGGCGAGGAGGATCCTGGCTCAGCCCTTGAAGACATTGTGCGGGAACGGCAAGAAAACGAGCGTTGGAAGAAAGATAAATAGAGTTGGATAACAGACAGCCTGTGCGTGTCAGCAACTTCCACCAGGATAGACTGATGGGCACAGGCTGGCGTTAAGCAGTGTAACCGCTAGCCGAGGGTGACCCGCGCAAATTTACGCTTGCCTACCTGGTAAACATTTTCACCGGCATCGGTAAGCATCAGGCGGGTGTCGGTCACCTTGTCACCATCTATT
>CAZDUT010000322.1:0-2207 GCA_964508695.1 uncultured Alteromonas sp. | reverse complement strand
AGGGTGGCAATTAGTGCCACCCTTTTTTATTCGCCTGGTCTCCGCTTAGACGTCGCTTTGACGGATAGGCTGGATCTCAAGCTCTACCCGCCGGTTCATCTGACGGTTAGCAGCACTGTTGTTTGGCACCTTAGGCTCATACTCGCCTAACCCCACGGTGGTAATACGCTGTGGGTTAACACTGTAATTGGTCAGCACACCTTTCACAGCATTCGCCCGACGCTCAGACAGAGCCTGATTGTACTCAGCCGCACCCGTATCATCGGTGTGGCCCTGAATCATCAGAACAGTTTTTTCGTAGTTGTTAATAACGGTAGCCACATCGTTTAGCACCGGATTAAAGTTCGGGCTCACCGATGCGCTGTCAGTCGCAAAAGTGATATCACCGGGCATGATCAGGCGCAGGTTGTCGCCTTCGCGGACCACGTCGACGCCGGTATCTGCCAACTCGTCACGCAATTCCTTTTCCTGTTTGTCCATGTAGTTTCCGATAGCGCCACCGGCAATAGCCCCCACTACAGCACCCCATGCATAGCGACTTTTATCGTGATCGCCCGTGGCTTTACCTAATATCGCCCCTGCTACAGCGCCAATACCTGCGCCTTTCTGTGTGTTTGACAGATCGTTCGCACAGCCTGCAATGGCCATTGATGCGGCAATAAGTCCTACGGTAATTGTTTTCTTCATAGCGTCCTCAACTAACAAATGAGATATCCAACAAGATCCTGTCCAGCAATTTATGTTCCATACCGGGAAAACTACTGAATTTTCTTTATCTTACCACCGCTTACCTGAACGCAGCGTGACGCGTTAAACGCCAATGCAAGAAACATTGTCGTAGCTTTTCGTAAAAACTACCGGCTATGGTGTTGCCTTTCTACGACACAACTGTGCGTTTCGATCGCGCCCCTTCAGGCAGTCTGACTTGCATGGGCACTGAGCGCCGTTCACGCTACCCCGGCAGGCCGGCAAAAAGAGCATGCGTTTAGTCAGATGCTACAGACCGGGCAAAAAAAGCATTTACATCAATGCGATAATCGCTGCCAAGCACCGCCTTAACAATGCGCAGGCTGGACTCCTGAGTCAGATCATGATCTTTCGGTTCAAGGAAATGCTGATTTCTGACGGAGTAGAATATACGAATCTTCGGCGCCAGCGGTGAGTCGGTCTGTTCCAAAATCATCGCCAATCGCTCATTGTTCAGCAGAACCAGACTGCCCACAGGGTAGATCCCCATGCATTTAATAAATTGCTGCACCAGTTCTTTATCAAGTTTGTGCGGGCTGTCTGCCATCAGAATAGAGAAGGCTTTCTGACTTGGCATACCTGCCTTGTACACCCGATCGGCAGTCAGTGCATCGTACACATCGGCAATGGCCAACATGCGTCCATTTCTGCTGATTTCCTGCCCCGCGACTCCGGCAGGATAGCCCAGGCCGTCAAGGCGTTCATGGTGTTCACCCACGGTTCTGACCAGCGCCTCGTCAATGCCGGTTTCGATTAAAAATTCAATGCCATATTTCACATGATCCCTCATTACCGCCATTTCTGACTCGGTCAGTCTACCGGGCTTATGCAGGATCGCATCGGGGATTTGAATTTTACCGAGATCGTGTAAAAAGCCGGCATAGGCAAGATCTTCGACTTCAGCATCACTCATCCGCAGATGCCGCCCGAAATTTGCCAGTAAAATGGCAACATTGAGTGAATGTTCGAGCAAATAGTCGTCTTTTTCACGGATTTTTGTCAGGCACAATAATGCGTCAGGATTACGATCAATCGACTCTACCAGGCCCTGGGAAAATTCTCGCGGGATTGCATTGTCAAAAGGCAGACCTTTTTGAACCGCGCGAAGTAATTGTTTCTGTATCTGTTTGCCTTTGGCATGCAACTTTTTAGCGCGAACCAGTTCATCCGCTAAACTTATATCAGCGCGAGCGGCCTCGGCCTCTTTAACTTTGCGAGTGGTTGTGTGTGGCGCAGCAGGGCCGGATGTACGCTCGTCGTCGGCGGGTACATCAAATTCCTTAGACTGGTCGATGATCAGCTTTTCGACCCCCTTTTGACGGAGTTTCGCAACGATAGCTTTACTGGTTACACGTCCCTTGCTTTTCATCTTCAGCTGGCCGGTTTGCTGAACAATTTCATGTACATACATACCTGGCTTAAGCGCTTTAATTGATATTGTCTTAAGTGAGCTACCTGAC
>CAZDUT010000321.1:0-2216 GCA_964508695.1 uncultured Alteromonas sp. | reverse complement strand
CTGTTACGGACACAATTCTTTTTTTAAAGGCAACTATCTGTTCCAGACCTGGACTGATGCCGACTCTATTATTGACTACCTGGTGTTTGCCAAAAACTATATTGCGAAGTGTGAGCAAAAATATGGGTTTGAAGAAGTTGAGGATACGCTGGACTCCTGCCATGCCCTGATGAATTTTGGTGTGGATCGCTACAAACGTCCCCAAAAGGTCTCACTTCAGGAAGAAAAAGCCAGGCAGAAGCAACGGGAAAAATACCTGCAGTCTCAGGTTAATGAACTGTGGCGTACCCTCCCCCAATCAAAAGAAAATACCAAACCTGCCCGCCGGCGCTTTCCGGCTGAACCGCAGGAAAACCTGCTGTATTTTATTGAAAAGAACGCCCCGCTACTGGAACCCTGGCAACGCGAACTGGTGCGCATCGTGCGTAAAATATCCCAGTATTTCTACCCACAAAAGCAAACCCAGGTGATGAATGAAGGCTGGGCCTGCTTCTGGCATTACCATATTTTAAACCAGCTCTATGATGAAGGGCTGGTCACCGATCGGTTTATGCTGGAATTTCTGCACAGCCACAGTAGCGTGGTCATGCAACCCGACTACAACAGCCCTTATTATTCAGGGATTAACCCCTATGCATTAGGGTTCAACATGTTTATGGATATTAAGCGTGTATGCGAAAACCCTACCGACGAAGATCATGAGTATCTGCCCGATGTCGCTGGTAAAGACTGGCTGGAAACTGTGCACTTTGCAATGCACAACTTTAAAGATGAAAGCTTTATCAGCCAGTTTCTCTCGCCCAAACTGATGCGCGACTTTAAGTTGTTTGCGGTGGACGATGATGCCAGCAAATCTTTCATTACTGTGGATGCTATTCACAATAAACAAGGCTACCTGAGTATTCGTGAAAAGCTCTCAGCACAGTATAACCTGAGTAATCTTGAGCCCAACGTTCAGATTTACAATGTTGACGTTCGCGGTGACCGCTCGCTGACGCTGCGTTATATCCCTCAAAACGATATTCCACTGGCATCGTCAAAAGACGAAGTAATGCGGCATCTTCACAGGCTCTGGAAGTTTGATGTGGTGTTAGAACAGGTTACCGACGAGGGTGTAGAAATAATTGCCAGCTGTAAGCGCCAGTCTGATGCTGCCTGAGCATCAGACTGTAGCCATGTAATGATCATGGTGTCCGGGTAATGTCCGGTGTGTGACTGCCCACGCCTGCATTCTGACCACGGTGGCGAATAACGTGGTCCATTATTACCAGTGCCAGCATAGCTTCGGCAATGGGAACGGCGCGAATACCTACGCACGGATCATGACGACCTTTGGTGACAATCTCCGTTTTTTCCCCAGACGTAGTAATCGTATTGCCAGGCACTGAGATACTCGATGTAGGCTTAAGCGCCATGTGCACCAGAATATCCTGGCCACTGGAAATACCTCCCAGCACACCGCCGGCACGATTGCTGGCAAACCCTTGTGGCGTGAGCTCATCGCGGTGTTCGCTACCACGCTGATTAACAACGTCAAAGCCGTCGCCTATTTCCACACCTTTGACGGCATTGATGCCCATCATGGCATGGGCTATATCGGCATCCAGACGATCAAAAACCGGCTCGCCTAACCCTACCGGCACATTGCTGGCCATCACGGATACCCTGGCACCTATGCTGTCACCGGATTTTTTTAAGTCGCGCATATAGCTGTCCAATGCATCGAGTTTGGATACATCGGGACAAAAAAACGGATTGGTATTGGTGACACTATGATCGACGTGCTCAATCACCACCGGTCCCAACTGAGAGAGGTAACCCCTAATCTCTATGCCCAGCATGGTTTTCAGGTACTTTTTCGCAATGCCGCCCGCGGCAACACGTATGGCGGTTTCCCGTGCCGATGAGCGCCCGCCCCCCCGGTAGTCCCGTAGCCCATATTTCTGCTGATAAGTGTAGTCAGCATGGCCGGGCCGGAATCGATCGGCAATATTGCTGTAATCCTGACTACGCTGATCTTTATTTTTAATCAGCAGGCCAATACTCGTGCCCGTGGTTTTACCTTCAAACACACCCGACAGGATCTGTACCTCATCATCTTCCCGACGCGCCGTTGTGTAGCGTGATGTGCCGGGTTTACGGCGGTCAAGATCGCCCTGCAAATCAGCTTCGCTTAACGGTAACCCCGGCGGGCACCCGTCAATCACACCGCCAAT
>CAZDUT010000320.1:0-2222 GCA_964508695.1 uncultured Alteromonas sp. | reverse complement strand
CGCATGGATCGGTTTGCCAAAGTGCTGATGGAATACGGCTTTACCGTGGTGGTACGTAAGACCCGCGGGGACGACATCGACGCCGCCTGTGGCCAGTTGGTCGGTGATGTGGTCGACAGAACCAAAAGAATGTTGAAAAAACAGATGAAGGGCGAAGCGATTTCGGTAAAAATGGCTCAGTAAATCAATTGCGTAGACAGGAGTAAGGTGCATGCGTATTACCACAATTGCATTAGTGGTATTGCTTAGCGGCTGTGTGAGTAACCCGCAACCGGGAACCTTTAAAGATGATTTTGACAGGCAGGATGCCGCCAAAACACGCATTTCGCTGGGCCTGACCTATCTGAAAAACGGTAACTATCCTCAGGCCAAGAAGAACCTGGACAAAGCGCTGGAATTTGCGCCACGCTCAGCAGATGTCCATTACTCACTGGCATACTATTATCAGCGTGTAGGGGAAAACAATCGCGCTGATGAGGCGTACAATACCGCCATAGACTTAGCCCCCAGAAACGCGGATATCGCCAACAGTTACGGCGCGTTCCTTTGTCAGACCGGCCAGTACGACAATGCCCTGGATTATTTTCAGAAAGCCATTAATAACCAGCGCTATGCCAACTCTGCGGAAACCTATGAAAATATGGCGTTGTGTGCCCAGGGTGAAAATGAATTCGAAGATGCTATAGGGTATCTGAATGAAGCACTCAATCACCAGCCAGGCAGACCAAAAAGTCTGTACCTGCTTGCCGAAATGTACGCTGAGAATAAGCAATGGAACTTAGCGAAACAAACACTGAACCGGTTTGAGCGTGTGGGGCAGGTCACCCCGGACTACTTATGGCTGGCAATTCGTATTGCAGCCGGTCAGGGCAACTACAGCAGCGCTGAGCAGTACGGCGAAATGCTGACATCCGTGTATCCCACGCACCAGCTGGTCAGGACGTATCGACAGGCTGCGCAAAACTGGCCAAGGGTATCGGTGACACGGAAATCAAAAGTCGCTGAGGTGGCTGTGGTTGAGTCGGCTCCTGAAAAGGACACCGACCCGCAACCGGCGGCAGAGACCGCCACAGAAACCAATAACGTTACGGGTAGTGTGTCGCAAAAAGAGGACAGTCTCGACGGGCTCCCGCCGGCTGAAGACACCGACGTTGCAGATACCGGTAACACCGAAGCCAACGCGATGGCAGACGAACCCGATACCGTCGTGGTATCCGCCGACCCTGATCAGAAGCCGCGCTTTCATGTGGTCAAAGCGCAGGAAAACCTTTATCGTATCTCATTAAAATACAACATAAAGATGTCAACATTGCAGGAATGGAATAACCTCGATAACAATGGCGCAATTATTGCCGGCATGAAGCTTTGGTTAGTACCACCCATCGATCAGGAAAAATAGGAATCTGATAGTGTCAGACGAACAATCCAAAGAATTACCAGACACCGACGATACGCAGGAGCACCCATCGGCAAGTGCCGGGCGATTGCTCAAGGCCGGGCGCGAAAAGCAGGGGCTGTCGCAGCAGCAGGTGGCAGATAAGCTGTTTCTGAAAGTCACGCAAATTGACGATCTTGAAAATGACCGTATAGACGAAAGCACCTCGGTGACATTTACCCGCGGTTACATTCGTAATTATGCCAAGCAGCTGGGCCTTAGCCAGGATGACGTCATTGCTGAGTTCGACCGCCTGCATACCGCTGCCAAACAGCCCGCGAAGTTGCAGAGCTTCTCCCGCCGGGTGGCAAAACAAACCCATGATGATCGCTGGATGATGGTCACTTACGCCATTGTGTTGATGTTATTAGCCGGTGTGGTGGCCTGGTGGTATCAGCAATCGGGCTCAGAAACGCTGGTTGATGACACACCCGTGACATCGCAACAAGCCGGCTCTGAATCAGACACGGCATTGACGACACAAGGTGAGGACATTTCACCCGGCGGGTCAGAGCCTGAACGCGCAGCAACGGCTACAAATGATGAGTTTGAAAACCAGTTCCAAGAGGATAACGGCGAACTGACGCAAAGCTCAACAAACACCGCAGAAGTTGCACAAGACGCTTCAACGACAACAGAAGCAGTACAAGACACGGTGGATGAACAGGCGCCACCTGCAGTAACTACCGTGCAAACGCAGCAACCGCAGAATGAAACGTCTGATGGCGACAGCGATCAGCTTGTATCAGACGAGGTGTCAGACTCTACGTCGGTTGCCCCATCAGAG
>CAZDUT010000319.1:0-2250 GCA_964508695.1 uncultured Alteromonas sp. | reverse complement strand
GGTTTCGGCGACCGGCGCAAAGCCATGCTGCAGGATATTGCCACTCTGACTGGCGGTACGGTTATCTCTGAAGAGATTGGCCTGGAACTGGAAAAAGTTCAGCTTGAAGACTTAGGTACTGCTAAGCGTGTGGTTATCAACAAAGACAACACGACTGTGGTTGACGGTAACGGTGATGAAGCTGCCATTGAAGCGCGTTGCAGCCAAATCCGTGGTCAAATTGAAGAGTCATCTTCAGACTACGACAAAGAAAAACTGCAGGAGCGTCTGGCCAAGCTGTCTGGCGGTGTTGCGGTAATTAAAGTCGGCGCTGCGACCGAAGTTGAAATGAAAGAGAAGAAAGACCGCGTTGAAGACGCGCTGCACGCAACCCGCGCTGCGGTTGAAGAAGGCGTGGTCCCTGGTGGTGGTGTTGCCCTGGTACGTGCTGCTGCAAAACTGGCAGAGCTGACCGGTGACAACGAAGACCAGACTGTTGGCATTAAGCTGGCACTGCGTGCGATGGAAGCGCCTCTGCGTCAAATCGCCTACAACGCCGGTGCAGAAGCCTCTGTTGTGGTTAACTCAGTGAAAGCTGGCGACGGTAACTACGGTTACAATGCTGCCAACGATACCTACGGCGATATGCTGGAAATGGGTATCCTGGATCCAACCAAAGTGACGCGTTCAGCGCTGCAGTTTGCTGCGTCTATCGCTTCACTGATGATCACCACTGAAGCCATGGTAGCCGAAATTCCAAAGGAAGAAGGCGGTGCCCCGGCAATGCCTGACATGGGCGGCATGGGCGGAATGGGCGGCATGATGTAAGCCACCAGTAAGCTCGTAGCTACATAAAAAAGGCGCTCTTCGGAGCGCCTTTTTTGTACCTATAACATTTTCCCTGGCCTGCTACGCTGGTAGTAAATGTTGTGTTTGGTATTGTATATAAAATATATTTCTGAAATGCATCTTAACGATACATATAATAAATACCGGTAACTGGTCGGATGATGTCATGCTGGTTTTAAGGTGAGAATACGGAGGTTTCTGTGAAAATACTTGTGATTAGCGAGACTGAGGCGGCAGTCCCTTACGGCAAAACAGACAGGCGATGTGCCGCTACGCCGTCGACTGTACAGCGATTCACCAAAAAGAACATTGAAATTTATATTGAGTCGGGGGCTGGCATAGCGTCGGGTTATGATGATGCCTCATTCAGCGAGGCGGGCGCGACCTGTGTCGATGACATTGCGCCTCACCTGGCAGACACGGACGTTCTGGTGTGCGTCAACCGGCCCGGCGATAAACATCTCAACGCGCTGAAAAAAGGGGCTATTGTCATTGGTCACCTTGATCCGTTTTTTCAGCAACCGTTAGTTGAGACGTTGACTGACCAGCAGTTTACTGCGATCTCCGTAGAGATGATCCCACGCTCTTCACGCGCCCAGAAAATGGATGCGTTAAGCTCCCAGGCCAGCCTCGCAGGTTATGTGATGGTGATGCAGGCCGCCTCCCATCTGCCGTCTATTTTGCCGATGATGATGACACCCTCGGGTACCATCAAGCCTGCCAAGGTGTTTGTGATAGGCGCAGGCGTGGCCGGTTTGCAGGCCATTGCTACGGCGAGGCGGCTGGGCGCCAATGTGTTGGCCTACGATACCCGCGAGGTGGTGGCCGAGCAGGTGGAGTCGCTGGGCGCCAAGTTTCTTTATATCGATATCGGCGAAACGGGCCAGACCAAAGACGGCTATGCCAGAGAGCTGAGCGACGAGCAAAAAGCCAAACAGCAGGAAGCCCAGAAAGATGCTATTACCAGTTCCGATATTGTGATTACCACTGCCCAGCTGTTTGGCCGTAAACCGCCACAGTTAATCAGTCGTGAGACCCTCAAACTTATGAAGCCCGGCAGTGTAGTAGTGGATATGGCGGCTCAGGGCGGCGGTAATGTGGAAGGCTCAGAGCCTGGTAAGGTGGTTACCGTTGACGGCGTAACGCTGGTGGGTACCGGCGACTGGAGTCAGCAGGTGGCGCGCGCCGCAACTGACATGTACGCCAACAACATATTTAACCTGATAGATGAATTTTATAACGATGAAGACGGGGTCTTCGAGCTGGATCTGGAGGATGAAATTCTTTCCGGTTGCGTGATCACCCATGACGGTGCGATCCGCAATGATATGCTCACTAATGCCTATAAGGGAGAGTAACATGGACACGATTTATCTGATTTTCATCGTTCTGCTGGCAGCGTTTCTGGGCTTTGAGCTGATT
>CAZDUT010000318.1:0-2252 GCA_964508695.1 uncultured Alteromonas sp. | reverse complement strand
TCTTAAGTGAGCTACCTGACATTTTACTTCTACCTCCCTGAGCTACGCTAAAACTACCCAAAATGTCTGCACCAGGCAATGTATTTAATAGCGTAGGCGATGAAGCAGGGTGTAAGCGTCAGGTTGCCAGCCAAATGCCCGAAGACTAATGCGGTAGTTGTTCACAATAACCCCTTCAGCGAGCAGTCGCTGACGTTGCTCGTCGGCAGCTTCACTCCCGGCCGGGAAGGCAATTTTACCGTCGCCACGAATCACCCGATGCCAGGGCAGGGCGTCGTCACCCGCCTCTTTGAGACAGCGTCCTACCAGTCTTGCGCGGCCTGGCAGACCTGCCAGGTCAGCTAACTGTCCATAGCTCACCACCTTTCCGCTTGGCACAAGCGTGAGGGTGGCTGAGATTTGCGTTAGTGCGTTGTTGTTAGGCATACTTTGTCATCATTATTCGTAAGGGGACTGTCGTGCGAGACTACTGTGAACATTGCCACTATCCCCAATCGCAATGTTTGTGTGATGCTGCAACGGCATTAACGGTGTCAGCGGATATCAGCATTTTACAACACCCTAAAGAGCGTCGTCATGCCAAGAATACAGCTCGACTGGTTGCGCTTTGCCTGCCACATACCCACCTTGTAGGCAGCGACGATGAGGCAGCTGTGTCTGAATTTCGAAGCCGTTGCCGCGATAAAAAGACCGCTGTCATTTATCCTGCCGCTGATAGTACCCCCATCGAACACCCTGGCTCGCCGGTCGGCGCTTTTGACCACTGGGTATTTTTGGATGGAAGCTGGAAGCAGGCATTTGCACTCTACAAGCAGTTTGCATTTCTGCAGATTCTGCCGGCCTACCACTTTTCGGCGGCACCGGTGTCGCATTACACTATCCGCCATACCCAGATCGGAAAGAGCCTGTCTACGCTTGAGGCGGTCGCGTATTGCCTGCAGCAGGCGGGTAACGATGGCGCTGACGCGTTGCTTCGCGTGCAGCAGGCTCTGGTTGATCGGTGGCAGGGTCCGGCGGAACACCGCCGCCGACAATAACCGCTGGTGTTGGATCGATCAGATTGTAGTGCCCCGAGGCTAAAAATCAGCTTAAGCCAGGTGAATAAGAAGAAGCGTGAGAGGCAATAAACTGGCGGCCAGTACCAGCGTCTTTATCTGTCGTCCATTCACAAAGTGGATGGCCTTTTCCCGTTTCCTGTATAACCGTTCAAGACGCTCACTGACATTGTTGACTCGTTCTCCGCGCGCCTGTTGCCGCACGATTTCGCTGACCTCAAGATCAATATCGCGGGCTAGCTCTACCCGGTAGGCTTTAATTTTCAGACAAATCCGACAAACAGGATAAAGAAAAAAAGCCGCCAGGACCGTTATGGTTGCCACGACCAGCGCTAAATCCAGCGCCGACATCGTTCTGTTGAGCCAGAACAGCGGGATGATGGCAGCGCAGGCCAATGCGCGTTGCGCGTTTCCCAGTACCAGACTGAACACCGCTTTGTACGTATCGATATCATCCTTACTATTATCATCATGGCTAAACGCCAGTTGGAAAATATAGCGGGTGATCGTGATGACCTGCGCAATAAACAGCAGGAAAAACAACCAAAACGGCACAGCGGAAAGCGACAGCATAAACACATCGGGCTCATCTAATCGCGACACCAACCCTTCGCCAAGCACATAACTCATCATCATCACAGGGGCAATACCGCAACATATCAATACCTGACGACTGAAATACCGACCCAATTGCCAGCGATGACGGTTAAAATGTCCCAATTGATTGCGTTGCAGCAACACAGTAATAAGCGTACTGGCCACATGCTGGTGGATATAGCGAACCGCGGCCCACAAGCAACCGGTGAGCAGGGTGAAGGCCAGCGCCGTATTAAAGTCGCGTTGTTGATCGTCGCTTGCGGGGGGCCACGCCAGGGCACCGGAAATAACGTGTCCAAACAGTGCTACCGCCATGAATAACAACGGTAATGCCCAAACATTTAATCGGGATAAATGACGCTGATGTGAAGCCAAGCTCATGCCGTTACTATTATTTTTCTATTTAAGGCCAGTATCCCTTGGGTTGCCTGTAGTAATCAAGTACAGACACAAATACCGGCCTGACTGCGCTCAGGGAGCGACTCAGACATAAAAAAACCCGCCAAAAGGGCGGGTTTTAACGTATTCAGACCTTTTACTTACGCAATTTCTTAATAAGTCGTAATTGCGCAATTGCTTCTGCCAGCTCGTGAGCGGCTT
>CAZDUT010000317.1:0-2322 GCA_964508695.1 uncultured Alteromonas sp. | reverse complement strand
ATCATACCCACTGGCTGGAACAGCAGCTGGGTCTGATTAAGAAAATGGGGCTGGAAAATTATCTGCAGGCGATGACACTGGCTGAAGCCTGAGTCATTTCAGCTTAGGCTGAAGCTGTGCAGCCCAACCTGCATTCATCCAGCTATTATCAGGCTTTCTTTACAAACTCTGACTTGAGCTTCATGGCGCCGATGCCGTCGATCTTGCAATCGATGTCATGATCCCCACCCACCAGCCGGATATTTTTCACCTTGGTGCCGACTTTCACCACCGCGGATGAGCCTTTCACTTTCAGGTCTTTAATCACTGTCACCGTGTCGCCGTCTGCCAACACATTACCGTTCGAATCCAGCACTTTTGATTCTAAGTCTTCGGTCATGCTCTCCCCTGCCTGCCATTCATGGGCACATTCCGGGCAGATCAGCATCGCTTGATCTTGATAGGTGTATTCAGAACCACAGGCGGGACAGTTGGGGAGGTCGCTCATTGATTTTCACTTTTTAGGCTTGGAAGGCGAGTTATTGTAGCCGAGTCAGCAGTATTGGGCTTGATTGCTTGGCTTGAGGTGCTGGAAAAGTTCAGCCCTCATCGAACAAATCACTCAGTATCACGACCTGATACGCCATCGTTTCCCACCAATTGAGCACGATACCTGGGGAGAGACTCCGGAAAAGACTGCTGAATAAAAGTGATCATCTGTTCTCGGACATAACACCTTAGGTTCCAGAGTGTGGTGGAATTTCTCGCGCTCATCAAAAAGCGAATCTGCATGGCCTTTTCACCCGCTTCCACAACTTGAACACTCTCGGTGATTCGATCCCAATCCGTCGAAGCTTGCAGCAGGCGTGAAAACTCCTCACGCAGCGGCTCAACAGGAATACCGTAATCCACCCAGATCATGACACTGCCCATCAGCTCTGCCCTGTTTCTTGACCAGTTCTGAAATGGATTTTCAATAAACCACTGCAACGGTACGATTAAGCGGCGCAGATCCCATACCCGCAACACGACATAAGTTGCCGTCACCTCTTCCACCCAGCACCATTCACCCTGAACAAAGACCACATCATCAATCCGTAATGGTTGCGTCAACGCAATCTGCATACCCGCCAGCAGATTACTCAGGACCGGGCGTGCAGCAAAGCCGATGATGATGCCGCCAATGCCCGCCGAAGCCAGCAGACTGGTGCCCACCTTGCTGACTGATTCAAATGTCATCAAGGCCGCACCGACACCTACCAGTACAATCACGATATTCAGACCACGGACAAGAAAACGGGTCTGCGTTTCAATCTTACGGGCCCGCTTCCATTCATCTTCAAGCGCAGGGTTCAGTTTGACGATGACATCGCCAATGGCAGACGTCAGTGCGACAGCGACCCAGGTGAGAGAAATAATCAGTAACAGCGTGGTGGCGTGTTGTATAGCACCCAGCAGGGCGAGATCCTGAGGCGCCGTATGCAAAACACTGTTGAGAGCCAACAGACATAAAGTCGTGCCAAGTGCGCGGGATGCCGCATCGAAAAATATCTGGGCGGTAGACGAGGATTTGAATAAACGGCCAACCACAAAAACCAGCGTTTTGTAGACCGCAAAACCAGCAAGTACAGCAAGAAAAGCCAGTCCCGCCGTATCTGCCCACTCAATTAGCTGCTTCATAGGTTCTCCCGGCAATATGCCAGCCTTCGCGCTGGGCCTGGCCGACTTTCATCAGATCCAGCTATGGTTCAGACGAAAGAGTACAAACACCTAATAAATTAACAGGATGAATGGACATTGCAATCCAGGGGCTCGGTTCAGTTGAACTGGAGTGAAAAAAAGGGGACAGCCTAATGAACCGCTGGCGAGCTCGCTCGCCGAGGCGGAATAAGCCTGCTGATGATCAAACTGTCTCGTAATCAGTGATACGTCGACCTCTTTTCACAGGGCAGCGGCGATCATCTCCGCTGAAGGTGTCCTGCAACACCCGGCTGCCAGAGCGTCTGTCTTCATCGTACTGTCTGCGATCCTCAAAATGCACAAACCGACAGCTACAGCGTGACTGGCTATCACAAGCTTCCAATGGCAGACGAGGCGCATCCCGCTTCAAAAACATGTTGGAAGAACGCTCAAAAGCCGCACTACAGGAGAAGTCGCAGGCTTCAATTTTAACGGCAGCATAGGGCATGTATTTCAGGGGATTATCGGGCGCGGTGGGAGGTGAGTGTTTCGTTTTGAACAGTGCGTAGACAAGCGCAAGTAACATTAAAGACAGCACTATTTCCATACGTAACTCCCCTCTAGTCCAGGATAGTCTTGAGTGATTATTAGATGACTACCTAG
>CAZDUT010000316.1:0-2324 GCA_964508695.1 uncultured Alteromonas sp. | reverse complement strand
CACGAACGAACTAACAATATGTTTTATCGCCTCGGGGTATTTTCCCTGTGCTTTAAGCAGTTTTACCGTTAACAGCCGAACCTGCACGGTCTCCTGGACAGAGGCTGGTACCTGCTTAAGTAGGTTTTCACAGAAGTAACTTTTGCCAGACCGAATATAGAGTGAGCAAAGCAAACTGGTAAGCTGGGGATCCTGCTTGATTAATTCTAAATGCCGTTCAAGAAGCTCTCTGGCTTTGCGGTTGTTATCAAGCTGCGCATAAACTCGGGCGAGTAGATTTATCGCACTTTTGTCAGCCGTCGTCAGTGCCATGTATTGTTCGAGCTGGTTAGCACTGTTTTGAAATTGCCCCGACAGATAGTAAGTTACCCCACGTATTAATGGCAAAACCGCATCAGATTTACCCACATTATCTTCAAAAATCGTCAGTTTATTCGACAGTGATTCTATGATGCTGTTGGCTGCAGCGTCCTCACCGTCGTCTGTCATCAGGCTGGCTTTGGCGAGAAGCATGACGGGGTCATTCTCTGATTCTGTCAGGATTGCGTCCAACAATTCGCGCGCCGCGTTGCGGTTACCCAACTGGATATGCGCAAACACCAATGAGCGTTTTACCACCGGATCGTTTCCGTCTTGAGCATGGGCCGCTTGAAACCAGCGTAATGCATCCTCGTAATCGTTTTTCCGAATTGCGAGCATGCCCTTTAAATGAAGTGTTCTAGGATCGTTGTCATTCAACGCGGATGCCTTTTGGATATACGTTGATGCCTCGCCTAATTTTTTATTGCGGATTAAAAAGGCGGCAAAGCTGTTATAACTGCGCTGGCGAGGTGATAGCCCTATTGCGCGTTTAAAATACTCTTCCGCTTTATTTGTAGCATTAAGGTTGTCATATGCGTTGGCTTTGAACAGCGCTACATCAGCGCGGGCTTCCTGGCTTAATGTAGGCGCCTCAAAGTCTGCTACCCGTTTGTATTGGCCGCTAAGCAGGTAAACCTGGAGTAAATCGGGGATGACGATATTGGGATCAGCACCCATAAGTAATGCTTCTTCAAATTCACTACCAGCCTCAGTTATCAGACCTTCGAGCAACAATACCTTACCCATCAGTAACTTTGAGGGCAGGTGGCCGGGCTCGCTATCCAGTGAAGACTTTAACAGCAGGTATGCTTCTCTGTAGTTTTCCTGGTTGAACTCATCGAATGCCCGCTCATAAATCTCTGGTGCACCAGCGATGACCGCCCGACTGACGAGAATAAAACTGAAAAGACAGTAAAAAAGTGAACCGCGCAATCTGGTACCCATACCAATAAACATCCTATGTAAACATTAGGGAAATAGTACAGGGCAATGTTTATTAAAAGCAATAAATTGCAAGGTACCGAAAAGGTGTACCTTATTGGGCGATGCGAAGTACAAATCATAAAGTGACCACAAAAGTATGCTTGCTGCAAGATGCAGGGTATGTGGTATCCTCCGCTTTGTACTATAGGAGTAAGTAATGTCTGAACGAGAAGAAAAAAGACGAAAGGGGATCTACCTGTTGCCTAACTTATTGACAACAGCGGGTCTTTTTTCTGGTTTTTTTGCGGTTGTGTCATCAATGAATGGCCGCTTTGAAGCGGCAGCGATTGCCATTTTCGTGGCGATGGTCTTTGATGGGCTTGATGGCCGCGTTGCACGCATGACGAAAACGCAGAGTGACTTCGGTGCCGAATTTGACTCGATGGCTGATATGGTGTCCTTTGGCGTCGCGCCTGCGTTGGTAGCTTACAACTGGGGCCTCAGTGAAATGGGTAAGCTCGGTTGGTTGGCCGCTTTTATATATGTTGCCGGTGCCGCATTACGGCTTGCCAGATTTAACACCCAGGTAGGGATTGCTGATAAGCGCTTTTTTCAGGGACTTGCAAGTCCAGCGTCCGCAGCAGTCACTGCAGGGCTGGTATGGGTCGGTGTTGAATATGACATTAATGGTAATGATTACGGGTTCATCGTTGCCCTGGTTACCAGTGTCGCCGGCCTGTTGATGGTGAGTAACTTTAAATATAATTCCTTTAAAGAAGTCGACTGGCACGGCAAGGTTCCTTTTGTTGGCCTGTTAATTGTACTTATGGCCTTTATAGTGGTTGCGACTGAACCTGCCTTGGTACTTTTCATCGTATTTGCATTATATGCACTAGCAGGCCCGATCAATACATTCCGTACCGTAGATAAGGTAACGTTGAATGACGTGGTCGGCGACCACGAAGAAGATGCAGACTTTGATCTGCAGGAGAGTGAGAGCGCTGATGCAGATGATAAAGATGAAAAAGAATCAAAGAATT
>CAZDUT010000315.1:0-2345 GCA_964508695.1 uncultured Alteromonas sp. | reverse complement strand
TGTAATAGTCAAATTCTCTAACACGTTATCACCTGAATCCGACCGGGGTTAAGTTGTCTGTTCTTCCCATCTGTAGCCGGAGTTGCTTGCGGGACTTAAGATGAATAAATGTATTTTACCGGTAGTTGTATTAGTCATCTCACTGTCTGCCACCGCGCAGGAGAGCGAGGTTGCGGATATGTCGGATCCGCTGGCCATTTATACGCAGGGCGGTGTGGGTTTTTCGGATAAAGGAATAAACCTTAAACTTGGCAAGGCTTATGATACCGGCGATCCTTCCACCGCTGCGCAGTACGTTATTGAGGCCAAAGGCTTGCTCGGGGACTGGGCTGGCTGGCGTTCAGACAGCCGAACCAAACAGTCGCTGGACTCTGTCAGGTTTCGTAACTTCAATGTCACGCTGCCAACGATGCAGGCATCGCAGATTGATGTGAACTATTCGTTTCGTGCCAATGCAGTTGCGGATGAGAGCGCCGATATTTCTTACTCCTTTATCAAAGCTTTACCGCCCACCGGCGCGTTTACTTTTTATCCTTTGGCTGGGTTGGGGGCATCTATTGGTAAAGATCGTCAGCGAAGCAGCGGACAAATCGATGATGGCTACGGGTTCATGGGCGTGTATGGTCTTATCGGCATGTACTCTCTGATTACTATCACCGACAGCATCTGGCTAAATTATAATCCATTCTGGCTCACCACTATCGGTGGAAACAGCTATTATAAAGATAATTATTACGGTATTGATGAAAGCCACTTGCTAACCCACGAGCTGGCACTGAGTTATCAAATCTCGCCCAGAATGAACGTAAGACTATTCGCAAACTGGAACGAAAATGTCGATTTAACAGATGGAGACCACCGCATTGAATTCAATTACCAGTTTTGATTTACGATGGCAAGTTGTGTAATAACAGCAGGGAACCGCATATTTTGACGTATCTGACACGCAGTCTGGCATTCATCGGGCTATTACTATTATTTGCTGCACACTTATGCGTCTCACAAAGTGTGGCCGAAACGCAATGTCAGGCGTGCCATGAATCGCAGGTTAATGACTGGCGGCAATCACACCACTATTTTGCCATGAACGAGCCAAGCGCTGAGTCCGTTGCCGGTGACTTCTCTAACAAGGAAATACCCTATCAGTCCGCCACGCTAACGCTTATCAAAAATGACGAGGGATATTGGCTGGTTACAAAAGATAAGAATGGCCAGACAAGTCGTGAGAAAATCCGGTACACCTTTGGCTATTATCCGCTGCAACAATATATGATTGCAGACGGGCGTGGTGGGTATCAGTTCATACCGCTGGCCTGGGATAGTCGCCCGAAAGAGGAAGGGGGCCAACGCTGGTTTGTGCTTCATCCTGATCAACAGTCCTACGATGAATTTCACCCCACCCAAATGGGCCAGAACTGGAACCACATGTGCGCGGATTGCCACAGTACCGACTTTGAAAAAAACTTCGCGGCAAACACTAATCAATTCGCTTCTTCATTCAGTCGCATTAACGTTAGTTGCGCAGCCTGCCATGGCGATGTAACTGCACATTTAGCGTGGGCCAACGGCGATAGTCAGAGCAATAGCAAGAACAAAGGGTTTGAAAAATCATTGAGCATGTCCGTCAGTGGTTTTGAGCAAACCAGCAGCGGCGAGTTACAGCCTGTATCTGAACGGCTGCCGTCGGCGCAAATTGCGGTATGCGCAACGTGTCATTCCCGCAGAACGCAATTACAGGACCGTCACCCCGAAGCCTCTTTTTACGACACTTACAGTCCGGCGCTATTGACCGACCCGCTGTATTTTAGTGACGGGCAGGTGCGAGACGAGACGTATGTGTGGGGCTCATTTTTGCAAAGTAAAATGTATAAGGCAGGCGTCACCTGCACGAACTGCCATAATCCGCATTCCGGGCAACTGGTACGTTCAGGGAATCAAACCTGCACGCAGTGTCATGCTGCTGACGTGTTTGATGATGTTTCCCATCACGGGCATACAAACGCGGGGCCGCAAACCCAGTGCGTCAATTGTCATATGCCGGAAACCACCTTTATGCAGGTGGATGCCCGGCGTGATCACAGCTTTCGTGTACCCAGGCCTGATTTAACAGATCAAACCGGTGTACCCAATGCGTGCAACAACTGTCACGATGACAGATCCGCACAATGGGCAACGAAGACGATTTTATACTGGCACCCTGATTCATCAATTATCGGCTCGGCGCACTATGCACAGGCGTTTCATGCAGGCGAGCGTCGTCTACCCGATGCCTCACAACTATTAAGCCGTATTGCACAGGATAACCGGTATAACACCATCATCCGGGCCTCTGCGCTGGCGCGCCT
>CAZDUT010000314.1:0-2361 GCA_964508695.1 uncultured Alteromonas sp. | reverse complement strand
TTCCGCGCGCAAAAAGAAGGTGACACGTTGGATGTACCTGGCGCAGAGGTTGTCACGCCCTCCACAACAGGATAAACGCAAAGCTAACTGACTACCCACCGGCGTCGCTGGGTAAAATGACTTTGCAGAAAGCTCATTTGATCAGCCAGGATACGGCGATTCATCAGGTAAAAGCGTTCGTACAGGTTCGGTCTGAATGGTACTGCCAGCAATGCCATACCTGCTTCTTCTGGCGTCTTCGCCCCCTTGGCGTGATTACACCGTGAACAGGCCGTTGCCACATTGGTCCAGGTGTCTTTTCCCTCGCGCGAGCGGGGAATGATGTGGTCTCGGGTCAGCTGGGAGGGAGGAAACTGATGGCCACAGTAAAGACACAGGTAGTTGTCGCGGCGGAACAGGTATCGATTGGTCAGGGCAATCTTACCACTGACATCGGTCACTTTTCCGCTGCAGGCAATAATTGATGCCAGCTTAAGCTTACTTTGTACCCCGAGCGCGTTCCACCCTCCGCGCAGGGTGACCGAGTCACTGCCCAGCTCGAACAGCACTTTATCCTGGGAATAAAGTCGCGCCGCGTGCTCAATATTAATCCATTCTTGTGGCATACCGGCTTTATTTAAGCGAAGAATTAGCATTACGGCTTCCCCTTAGCAAACGTGAATTTCACGCTTACCTATAGAATACCCTGTTTTTGCCGCTTTGATGAAAAAATGTGCACAAATCCGGAAATTAAGCATTTAGTCCGGCTGACCAGTCTTGCGCAAAAAATACCTGCACAATGAGGCTCATGCTAAGAAACCTAAAAGGTAGCAGTAACAAACAATCACTTACATCCGCAGTCGTTTTAGGCTTGGCCGTACCCATTGAACAATAATCACTGCCAGAAGCACTTGCAAATTGCTAAAACAGATGATTTGGTAATGGTATTGAGGCGTGTTCATCGCTATACTATGCGCCGCGTTCAAAAGCGATAAATAAAGATTAAATTAAAGGACAACTAGTGACTCCTATTACTAAATCATTTCAGTATGGTCAGCATACTGTCACTCTTGAAACGGGCGTAATTGCCCGTCAGGCGACTGCAGCCGTTATGGCAAGCATGGATGACACCGCGGTGCTTGTATCGGTTGTGGGTAAGAAAGAAGCAAAGCCAGATCAGAGCTTTTTCCCACTAACGGTTAACTACCAGGAAAAAACCTACGCAGCGGGTAAAATTCCCGGTGGTTTTTTCAAGCGGGAAGGGCGTCCTTCTGAAAACGAAACGCTGACGGCACGTCTGATTGACCGTCCGATTCGTCCTCTGTTCCCTGAAGGGTTCAAGAACGAAGTTCAGGTAGTTATCACTGTGATGTCTGCCAACCCTGATATTCCTACCGATATCATCTCAATGATCGGTACTTCTGCCGCTCTGGCTATTTCAGGTATTCCGTTCAACGGCCCAATTGGTGCAGCTCGTGTTGGTTATATCGATGGCGAATACGTACTTAATACCCGTTTGGAAGAACAGCCTAACAGCGAACTTGACCTGGTCGTTGCCGGCACAGAAAGTGCGGTATTGATGGTTGAGTCAGAAGCCAACGTGCTGTCTGAAGACACCATGCTGGGTGCCGTAATGTATGGCCACGAACAATTACAAACCGTTGTCAGTAACGTCAATGAATTTGCTCAGGAAGTAGGTACGGAAGCCTGGGACTGGCAGCCTGAAGCGGAAAATACTGAACTGAAAGCCAAGGTTAAATCGTTGGCCGAAGCCGGTATGACCGAGGCTTACCAGATTTCTGACAAGATGGCGCGTAAAGACGCTGTGACTGCCGTGACGGAAAAAGCGCTGGCAGATATCGTGGCGGAAAATGAAGAGCAAGACCAGAAAGAAGTTCTGGATCTGCTTCACGAACTTGAAAGTGACGTTGTTCGCTCACGTATTCTGGCTGGTCAGCCGCGTATCGACGGTCGTGATCCTGCGATGATTCGGGCGCTGGACGTGGCGACAGGCATTCTGCCACGTACCCATGGTTCGGCATTGTTCACCCGTGGTGAAACGCAGGCCATTGTTGCCGCAACGCTGGGTACTGAGCGTGATGCACAGATGATTGACGAGCTACAGGGTAAGCGAGACAGCCGCTTTATGCTGCATTACAACTTCCCTCCGTACTGTGTCGGCGAAACCGGCATGATTGGCTCGCCAAAGCGTCGTGAAATTGGTCACGGTCGTCTGGCGAAGCGTGGTATTCAGGCCGTTATGCCAAGCGAAGAAGATTTCCCGTACGTAGTACGTGTGGTATCTGAAATCACTGAGTCAAATGGTTCATCATCAATATCCAGCGAATAAAACCATTCAAGCCCATCCAGCATTTCTTTCGC
>CAZDUT010000313.1:0-2365 GCA_964508695.1 uncultured Alteromonas sp. | reverse complement strand
TTATTGTGAAGCTGGGAAGAATGCTACACAAATACGGCACCCCCGCGTTCAGACTGGAAGCCTATTTGCTGGAAGTTGCAGAATACCTGGGTGTACACGCCTCGTTTATCGCCACGCCCACCTCGTTAACTGTTGTCATCTGGAGCGATAAGCACGAAGAAGAATACAATCATTCTGCTCGGCTGATGCCCGGCGAACTCAACTTGCACGCGTTATCACTTACTGATGAACTTGCTGACTCGCTGCTCAAAGGTAAGTTAACGCTTACAGACGCCGATCAGAAACTGGATGAAATCGACGCTTTACCCAGCCCATATAATAATTTTGTGACCGGCCCTGCCTATGGGCTCTCGACCGGTGCATTTGCCATGATGATGGGTGCAAGCTGGTCTGAAATCTTGTGGTCGGCCGCCCTGGGCCTGCTAGCCTTCATCTGGACGCTATGGGCGCAACGATCTAAACGGGTCAATCTATTGCTGGAGCCCGCGACAGCCTTCATTGCCGGTATTCTTGCCAGCGCCATTGGGTGCTGCCTTGATCCAGGCATCAACATTCCGCTCATCGTACTCTCGTCAGTGATTGTGTTTGTGCCCGGACTGGCACTCACCATCGGCCTCGCCGAACTGTCGAACCGCAACATGGTGTCTGGTACAGCGCGTACCATGGATGCGGTAATGCAGTTATTTAAATTGTATTTCGGGGCCTTTCTGGGGATCTCGGCCGGCTTTACGCTGTTTGGCGAAAACGTCTATGAGCCCGCCCAGTCATTACCATTCTGGGCAACCTGGCTGGCGGTTTTTCTGCTTACCATGTCACTGGTGGCGATGTTCCGCACCCGGCTCAAACATATTCCCTGGGCCATTGCAGCGGCATTTATCGCCTACGGTGCAACGTCCTGGGGCGCAATGTATATGGACAATGGACTGGGTGCGTTCGTCGGTGCATTTGCCTTGGGTGTCTTTGCCAACGCCTTCACCCGTATCGCCAACCAGCCATCGGCCATCGTCGCCATGCACGGCCTAATCGTCCTGGTGCCGGGCTCGAAAAGTTATATTGGCCTTAATTCCTTCATTTCGGGGCAGGACTTTGTCAGGGCTGATAATGTCGGACAGGAAGTTTTCTTTATCTTTATGTCACTGGTTGCCGGCCTAATCTTCGCTAACGTCGTCATGCCCACCAAAAAGGCGCTGTAGCCGCTAAAGCAGCGCCGCTTCGTGGCTGACGCGCCTGGTGCGCTATGGCGCGTATCGCTGTCGGGACCAGCAAAGGTTTATTTATCGTGTGCTGCGCAGTCACAGCTTCTCCACCTCACCGCCACGATGAGTGCTTTGACTTCAGGTAAGATGGGGTGAAGGGCTGTGACGGTGACGCCCTCCGCAGCAGGGAGGCTGCGGCGAAGCCGTAGACGGTTTAGTGCAGTAGTTTCATCAGGGCTTTACCCAGGCGCACATTCAGCGCGCCGGCGGCCACCGCTTCGGCAGAGTTTTCCATGAGCTTGGCAGACAGCGAACCGCTAATCTGATTCACCACTTCGTCGGTGGCTAAGTCAAACAGACTTTGTGCGGCGATATTCTGGACCAGAATTTTTACCAGGTGCCAGTTGCCCGCGGTGCCAGGGCGCAAACCATATACCTGCGCCATGCGCCGGATGGTTCGCAGGCTTATCCACATCACCGCCAGTGTTTGTATCAGTGCATTGGGACTGATAAACGCCAGGCTGCCAGCCGTCATTGATTCGCGTTTAAGCACACTGCTGGCGCGGGCCTGCACCGGCTGCTTCACATGGTGTTGGTACAAATCAACCCGTTCTTTCGCGCTTTGATCTTCACGCCTTAAGGTCTGGTAATGGCGGTAGCAGTGGGCCGCAAAGCTATGCTTGCCGAACTGGCTGGCCTGATTGTGAAGCGCGCGATCAACATCGCTCACGCTCTGCATCGCCCGCAACTCATCCAGTACGACTCGGCTGTCGATAAAGCGATTCACTCTGCGATAAGCGATAAGTTCGCGCAGCATAACGATGACCACCGACAACACGAAAATGGCCAACAGTGCGCCCAGCACACTGCTGGTCACCGGGTATTGCGCAAAATCACTCACCAGTCCGGTGACGGCGTTATATACAAGGAACGCGAGCAGGCTTGCCGCGCCGGTAATCAGTGCCACTTTCGCCCATGACAGCCCCGACGACGGGCGCGTTTCCTGCCAGGAATCGGTCGCGACTTTATCGGGCATTGCATGCTCAGGCTGGGTATCTTCCAATGTTCTTTGCGATACCCTGGAGCGATAGACTGACTGCGTCATAGTGCCTCCTTATCCCAGTAAAAACTGGAGTAAACGGTCCATGCCGCGACTGTTTAATATGCGC
>CAZDUT010000312.1:0-2378 GCA_964508695.1 uncultured Alteromonas sp. | reverse complement strand
CTTCCCCGGATTTTAACCTTGAAATTAAATTGGCAAACTGTCGCCTGAAACCAAACGCAATCACCAAAAGTACGGATGGCCATATAAAGGAAGATAAAAAATTAAGCCAAATTTCTGTGTTGTTGGACTCCAATGTTAATCCCTCTTAAATTTAACAATCAGATGCTGCAGCCTGGTGCGTAACGAAATTTATTGCATATGCTTGGCATAATACAGCTTTAGCTTATAAAAATCATATGCTTAAGTGGGAGTATGAAGAGCCCTGATAAAGCAGTGTGCAAGGAGTCCCTGCGCACCAAGAGCATCCGGGGAAAGGTTAGTAACGTTAACAACACCCAATGACCTGAAGGTCACTGTAGCCATCTGTAATAGCAAGCTTAGCTCATTGCCGGTTATCAAAAAGAGTTGACCGTCCTATCCTATCTCATTGAAATACCGATGAAGTAACCGTATTGTTAAGACAAACATAAAGGAACTTACAGTGTTACAGGGAATGATGATAATGAAAACACAGCGATATCTGCTATGTCTGCTCTGTGCACTGTTTGCGTCAATGGGGGCGGCTGCCACACAAACGCTTAGCATCAGGGATCAGCGATTTTCCGCGCCGCTGGACTTCACGGTAAGCTTACCTGCCAGCTATCACACCTCACCCAAAAAACGCTATGCGTTGCTTTTTGACTTTCATTATTACGCCGACAGTTACTTAACCGGTATGCATGACTGGCTAAGCCATAATGGGGAATGGCCCTGGCCTGAAACCATCATCGTGACCCCAAAACGCGGTAATCCTGTCGGCCAGTTATTCGATAGCAGTGGCGAAACGTCACCGCTTATCCGGTTCTTTGCCGAGGCGCTTATTCCTGAAATTGACAAAGCGTACCGCACTAATAGCTACCGTATCTTCAGTGGCTTTCGGGTAAACGGTACAGTGGTGCTTTCCGCAATGCTGCGCCACCCAACGCTGTTTGATGCTTATTTTGTTACCAGTCCCGAACTCAAAGATAACTATGCTGGCATCCTGTCATCACTTGAAGAGCGCGGTCTGCCAGCAGAGTTGGGTGGTCGTTACCTCCTCTTTAGTCATGGAAACAGTGTAAAGGAGTCTCACCAGACAAAAGACTATCGGCAACTCAACCAGTTGCTTCGCGAACACGCTGATACCCGCGTACTGTATGACTATCAGGATTTAAGTGAGCGGGCCTTTATGAGTTTACCGTTACTTACGCTGCTAAAAGGCATTGAAACCCTGCACAATCACAGGCGTTTTTCCGCACAAGCTGACTAGTTGAGTAAGCAGGGGAGACTTCTGTCTCTTATACTTACCCTGACAGGTAGTGCTGAGCATCTCTGACCGTGGTGTTGTCTGGCTAAGGGCTGCCCGGATAACAACACTTACTTCTTGATTATCAGGGGGCAGAGATGGACAAAGAGGTGCAGGAGAGACTCGATCTCATTAATAAACGCATTGATGACAATAAAACCCTGATCACGACAATTGTATCTACCGGTACGGCGATATTTGCGGTGATCGCCATTATTTTTACCTGGAACGTCAACACGGAAAAAAACGACCTTAAAGAGCTTAAGAAGGAGCTCAAGGCCGAGGTAGACAGCTTTCTTGGCAAAAGTGTTGAAGAGCCGGAATTAAGAATGTTTACCCGCGACGGCGGAACCTTATCCGGCGCAACACTTGATGCCAGGGTGGAACTGGATGAAATTGAACAACAGGCCCGTATTGAAGTACCGGTGACTTTTCGTAATGACGGTCAGGCGCCTACCGGTGAAGTTACCGTAAAGGTGTACACCAAAGAGGAGATCCGCCTTTGGAGTGAAACCACATTTGAAGATGATTATGTGTACGAGATGTACTGGCAGGGCACCAGTAACACCGGCATACCGAATATGCCCGGCGGCGGCTTTGCCTACCCGTATCGCTTTACCTTGTGGCCGCTAAACGGCGAAGACATTGAACTGAAAACCTACAAGGTGAAGCTGCAGATCTATTATGCCAAAAACAAAGTGGCGGAGTCAGAGTTTCATATTGCCGTAACCGAGAATCTGTTACGGGAGGCCGATGCGCCAGTTGACGATTAACGTCAGGCAGCGCATTCACAGTCGATTGAAAATAATTACATCTCGTTGTTGATAGGTTTTACCATTGAGTCATCAACCATTTCGACTTCTTTAATATCCAGCGGGGTGCCAAACTGTTGGATGGTCATTACATCGGTGCGCGGGATGCCGGTGACTTTAATGATTAACCCGTGCTGGCGGTATTTTTCAGCAATGCCGTCAATGGTGTATTTTTCTCCGCTCTCGGTAATAAGTGCAAAGAACCCACCTTCCAGATCTTTGTATTCAACTCTACCGGTCAC
>CAZDUT010000311.1:0-2383 GCA_964508695.1 uncultured Alteromonas sp. | reverse complement strand
TTAACCATTGGCTCGTCATCCGGCACATTCTCACTGAATGACTCCGCCAGCCTGCCCATATAACGCATATGCAGACGCTGATCAGTTTTTAGCCCTTTTTCGACACCTTTGTATAAGTGCGAACGGCCAAACGTTGCAGATTCTGTTAAGCGCTTTACCTGCTCTTTTGACTGCTGATACGGATCATCACCGTAAATAGGCCCCGGTGCGCCCTCGGGCACAAAATTGCCGTATCCTGAGGGGGACGCAAAGACTCTAAACCCTTGTCGGGGCGTATATTGCGCAATCTGTTTGTGCAGGCGCGGAAAGTATTTTTCAAATACATCCAGGTTTTTCTGGAAGCGTTGCTCGGCGTCTTTGGCAAATTGCGCCTGTCGCTCTTGCTGGCTGAGCGTTTCAGTTAATCGTTTTTCGAGTTCTGCGAGGGAAGACTGAATCTTATCCATTTGAGCTTTTAACCTGATACTTCTTATTGGCTTTGAGGGGGCTGTTTGCGTTTAACGGCGCAATAGTGTTGATTAACTGCTGGCTCCGGCTTGCCATATCGCCGTTGTTATCGGTCAGCCAGTTAGCGAGCCCGTAAAGATACGCCTGCTGCTGCTCACTTAATGACACCAGGTCATCGCGGGTAAGGGTGCGAATCGCGGCGTCCAGTTCATCCATGACACTCCCCGCGTCTTCATAGCGCTCATTGTCAATAAGCTCCGAAAGCTTATCGGCTTGCACCCTGACCTTCTGTAATTTGTTCTCAGCCATTAGCTACCGCCTACTGCTCTGTTTGATAAATGCGAATTGCCAGCTTGTGTCTATCCCTGGGTCCCTCATCGTCAGTACTATACTACCGGCACGTGGTCATCTGGCAACCTGCGGGTAGCGCTGGTATCCAAACAATGCAGGCGCAACGACAGGGAGAGTTCGCAAAGCGTTTACTTTAGTTCGCCAGCCCTTGTTCCTCAAGATTTATCTTATTCATCCTGAGTGACAATGACCGGCAGGTCAGGCGCCCGGTTTGCGTAAAGCACCTCTCGCTCGCTGTTCTGAGGGGAGTTCTGTTGCGCTGCCCAGACGCCATGCTTGGCGTCTGTCAGCTTAAGGTTTGTTGCGGGTAAAGCCTGGCAGTGAATCCAGTTGTCCCATCAGATAATTTCCGGAACTACGCATTGACGCAATCAGGGTATCCAGCGATGCATACTTATTTCTGAGGCTGGCTTCCAGTTGTTGCATGCGATATTGATGATCCATCCGATCATCTTCTAAGTCATCTTTCTGAGTGTTTAAGAAATCCTGACGTTGTTTCAGTATACCGCCTGAATCCACATAGGAGTCGAGGATACTGCCGAAGGTATCGGCTAAACCACCGGTGTTAGAAAATAACTTACCCACATTGTTGAAATTCTCGTCCAGCGCCTCATTCAGACTGCGTACGACATTTTCTTTTTCCAGTTTGCCGTTTTCATTCAGCGATAAGCCAATGTCGAAAATGGTATTGAAATCCCCCGCACCGCTGATTTGTGTAGTCAGTGCATTGGTCAACTGGTCTTTTATTGCGCGGACTGTGGCGTCACCAAATAACGGCGAGGAGACTGAAGAAGACTGTTGATTGATCATATCAATGGTATTGTTGAATGCCTTAATAAAGCCCTCAACCTTTTCCGTTACCCCTTCCCGATCAAAGGTAACGTTGGCACCTGCCACTTCATTGTTTTCGCTTACCCGCTTTGCAGTAATGGTTAACCCCTGCACCGCATCAGTAAATACATTGCTTGAGCTTGTGACCTGTATGCCATCAACCTCGATAATCGCATCCTGGGCAACGTCTTCTGCGGCGATGGCGAGTCCGCCTGCACCGCCAGCATTCGCAACGGTCGAAAGGCGATCCAGCTCGGCGTTATCGTTAGTAATGGTTAAATCATTACCGGCGCCGGCTTCTGATGACTCGATAACCAGCAACGTTTCGGTACCGGTATTAATAATGTTTGCGGAAACCCCGAACTCACCATTGGTGTCATTGATGGCCTGGCGGATATCTTCCAGCGTCGCGCCTGCATCAACGCTCACATCGAAGGACTTGCTGCCCGCCGAGAACGTCAATGTACTGGCACTGGAGGTGATTACCTCATCGGCTGACGAAAACGTGTTGGCAGGGTTTGTGGTGTCTGATTTTGCACGGCTGCCTTGCGCCAGTTGGGTCACGCCAATATCGAACGAACCGGTAGTCGCTGTTTCGTCTGCTGACACAGAAATCAGATCGCCAAGGGACGCTGCGGTATCTGGTTGGCGAATGTTAGCGGTTCGCTGATTAAACTCGTCAGGATCAGATAGCTCCTCGAACACATCCTGCAGTTTGCTCATGACCGACTTGATACCGCCAATGCCGGTAAGT
>CAZDUT010000310.1:0-2383 GCA_964508695.1 uncultured Alteromonas sp. | reverse complement strand
TTAGCTTGTACGTATTTATCCCGGTCATTCTGGGTTTTGCTTAACTCATCACCGCCAAGAAAATGTGGCGTGCCCTGCGACAGCATTAATGTGGTAACGAAGTTACGCTTTTGACGTTCACGTAATGACAATACACGCTCATTCTGGCTATTACCCTCTTCTCCATAATTAGCAGATAAATTGTGGCCGTGACCATCTTCGTTATTTTCGCCGTTGTCATGATTATGCCGCTCGGCATAAGACACCAAATCATGCAGGGTAAAGCCATCATGATAGGTGACATGATTGACTGATGAGGTGATGCGCCGTATGCCTTTGTGAAAAATATCCCGCGACCCCATTAATCGTGTCGCGAAGTCGGCCGTTATTCCCTCGTCGCCGCGCCAAAAGGCGCGCAGGGTATCTCTGAACTTATCGTTCACCTCCAGCCAGTTTGCCGGAAAGCTCCCCAGCTGATAACCCCCGGGACCAATGTCCCAGGGTTCAGCGATAAGTGCCGCGCCAGCCAGTACCGGGTCCTGCCTGATGGCTCTGAGTAAACCTGCATTCGCATGAAAGAGTCGTGGGTCTCTGCCCAGACAGACTGCCAGGTCGAAGCGGAAACCATCGACCCCAATCACAGAACGCCAGAATCTCAGCGCATCTAGCACCAGGGTTGTCATGACGGGGTGGGCGGTATTGACGGTATTGCCACAGCCGGAGTGGTTGGCGTAGACCAGTTCGCCTGTGGCGGCCTGATCAATCATGTAAGCCTGAAGCGGACACATCCCTTTAAAGGACAGGATCGGGCCCCCCTTACCGCCTTCAGCAGTATGATTAAATACCACATCCACAATCACCTCGAGCCCGGCTTCATGGTAGGCGTCGACCATAATTTTTATTTCTTTGAGCGCATCCGCGGTGGCGTAGCGTGGTTCGGGCGCAAAGAAGTTTACCGGGTTATACCCCCAATAATTGGTCATGCCTTTACCGGCAATATAGGGTTCAGGCATAAATGCGGCCAGCGGCATAAATTGCACAGCAGTAATGCCCAGCGATACCAGATGTTCAATCACGGCCGGGTGTGCAGCGCCCAGATACGTGCCACGGTGCGCTTCGGGCACATCAGGATGACGGCGGGTGAGGCCTTTTACATGGGTCTCGTAGATAATGCGCTGGCTATCATCAAGCTGCGGTCCCATCGTTGGCGGTGCGTAGCGGCTCTCATCCACCACCACACTTTTTGCCACCATAAACTGAGAATCATGACGATACTGACGCGGGTCCCACTGCTGCGGGCGGCTGAGCTTGCGGGCATAGGGATCTATCAGCAGTTTGTCGGTAGGTGAAAAATGCAGTTGCCCGTCACCCCGCTCTACCCGATAGCCATACAGTTGGCCATCCGCAACGCCTGCCACATGACCATGCCAGATATCGCCGGTTTTTTCCGGCAACAGAACCTCCGATGTCGGCTCTTCCGTATCGGCGTTAAAAAAGCAAAGCAGTACTGCCCGGGCATCCGGGCAGTAAACTGCGAAATTACATCCCGAGTCGGTTAGCGTGCTGCCTGGCGGGTGAGCAACGCCGGAAGTGACGGTTAACGTGTCTGGCTTTTGCTGCGTGTCCACCCATGCTCCTAATCATAAACAATAAATAACGTGGCCAGTGGCGGGAGCGAAACATCAATAGAGTAACGCTGGTGATTCCAGGGCTCTTTATTCGCCTGCATAACCTCACTTACCGGATAACCACTGCCCCAGAATTCCTTGCTGTCGGTATTCACCACCAGGCGATACTCGCCTTCATCCTGAACCCCCAGGCGAAAGTGATCGCGGGGAATGGGTGTGAAATTAGTCACTACGTACACTTTCTGACTTTTGTTTACGCTTTTGCGCACAAAAGACACAATACTTTGCCCCGCATTTTCATGGTCAATCCAGTCAAAGCCCGCCTGCTTATGGTCACAGTCGTGCAAAGCGGGCATAGACTTATACAATGCATTCAGTTGCCGATATAACGCCTGAAGCCCTTTATGTTTATCAAATTCAAGCAGCTCCCACTGCAGCTGAGCATCATGGTTCCACTCTTTACTTTGTCCGAACTCATTCCCCATAAAGTTAAGCTTCTTGCCTGGGTGACCATACATAAAGCCCGCATAGCAACGCTGGTTGGCAGCCTGCTGCCACTCATCGCCAGGCATCTTACCAATCAGGCTGCCCTTGCCGTGCACCACCTCATCATGGGAAAGCGGCAACACAAAATTCTCATCAAAAGCATACACCATGCTGAACGTGATATCGCCATGGTGATATCGCCGGTAGGCAGGATCTTTGGAAATATAATGCAGTGAGTCATGCATCCAGCCCATGTTCCATTTAAAGCCAAATCCCAGTCCTCCTTCATA
>CAZDUT010000309.1:0-2402 GCA_964508695.1 uncultured Alteromonas sp. | reverse complement strand
TATTGTTGCTGGTCTTTCTGGTATTTGTGACCGGATGCGAAAAGAATAAAAATGAAGAGCGTCTGGGTCGCTATGGCATGCTTGATGAAAGCTCTCCTGAATATACCGCCGTTCAGTTTCTACGGGGGATCTACGCCGAGCCGAATTTGGATTCGGCGATAGCGCTTAGCACTGAACGACTGGGCCGTATCTTAGGTAATTATCACACTAACCGGAATGTCCAGCGTCACCTGCTGGCACTGAAATATGACACGGTTGAGATAAAGCCGCACGAAAGTAATCGCGTAGCACGCAGTGAATACGCTGAAGAAGCCACCATAACGTTATTTTTAAGCGGTCAGTATAGTGGTAACAAAATTGAAGATATTCGCAGTTTAGATTTGGTCAAGGAGAAAGGCGACTGGAAAGTCACCAAAATTCACCCTGACCACTTCATGTAATTCTCACTGCCCTACTGCAATTCCCTCGCGGCGCGGGTCGGCGCCGCCCACTAGTTTATTGCCTTTACGCTGGATGCCGTGTAAGCCACTATTGAGATCCTGCACTTTCACCTTATGCCCCAGCGCCTTCAATGGTGCTTCGAGCGCGGTTACCGGTGTCCCCGCCTCCAGTGCAGTGTAATCATTACGGTTAGTGATCTTCGGCAGGTTGATTGCCTGCTGCATATCCAGTCCAAAATCAATGACACCAATCAGGGTTTGGGCCACATAACTGATTATGCGGCTACCGCCAGGCGAGCCTACCACCATTTCCAGTTTCCCGTGCTGATCAAATACCATGGTCGGACTCATGGCACTGCGCGGACGTTTGCCAGGCTCTACCCTGTTAAGCACCGGAAAACGATGTTTGGTCGGCACGAATGAAAAGTCCGTCAATTGGTTATTCAGCATAAAGCCGCCCACCATAAGGCCTGAGCCAAACATAAACTCGATACTGGTCGTCATTGAAATTGCATTGCCATTTTTATCTACAATGGAAATATGCGATGTGTTGGGCTGCTCGCCAGACATTCCCGTGGTGATTTGCGCCTGTGCATAGGGGGCACCCGGACGGGCCGTCTGCCACTTGGCATCTGCTTGTATCGATTGAGCCCGGCGCGCAAGATACGCCGGGTTAATCAAGGCCGCGTAAGGTAAATGGGTAAAGTCGGTATCCGCAACATAGCGCTCACGGTCGGCATACGTCAGCGCACTGGCCTGGGCAAATACGTTGGCAAACTCGGTTGAGTCCGGACCGTATTCATTCAGGTTGTGTCCCTCTAACAGTTTGAGGATTTGGTAAACATTAATTCCGCCAGAACTTGGCGGGGCCATACCACAAATACGCTTCTCGCGATAATTACCACACACAGGCTGGCGCTTTATCGCCTGATAGGCCGCCAAATCATCAACACTTAGCTTTCCCGGATTAATGGGCGACGCGTTGACGGCTTTGACGATTTTTTCGGCCAGCGGGCCGGTATAAAGATAATCGCTGCCGTTTTCAGCGATCCCCGTCAGCGACTTCGCCAGTTTACGGTTAGTCCGCACGTAGCCCTCTTTAAGTGGGTTACCTCCCGGGAAAAAATAGGTAGCACTGGCGGGAAACTCTTTCAGTCCGGGGTGGTAATCCAACGCCACCAGTTTTGCCAGGCGTGGTGAAACCGGAAAGCCTTTATTGGCAAGCTCGATCGTGTCGGTGAACAACGTCTTCCAATCAAGCTGACCAAACTCGCCGTGGGCCAATTCAAGCGCCTTTAGCGCACCGGGCACACCTACGGATTTTCCCCCGACCACGGCATCCAGCCAGTCCATCGGCTCGTTGCCCTGCATAAACCAATGCGCATTTACCGCCTCAGGCGCCGTTTCACGACCATCAAAGGTATGCAGCACCTTGTTTTCGTTGTCCCAGTACAGGATAAAAGCGCCACCACCGATGCCGGAGGACTGCGGCTCGACCAGCGATAACATTGCCTGCACCGCCACCGCCGCATCGATCGCACTGCCACCCTGCTCGATCATGCGCTTACCTGCCCAGCTGGCGTAGGGGTTAGCCGCAACCACCATGTACTCACTGGCCGTGAAGGCCTTTTTCTCGATATAGCCGGTAGCCGCCTCTGGCTCGCGGTCCTCTCGCGGCTGTGTTTGCGCCGCGAGACCTACGGAGAGTGACATTACCGCGCACAGCAATGCGCCACGCAGTAATACATTGAATGAACTGTGTTTTACTGACATACCACTGACTACTTAAACTTTTCCGGGTTGATAGGACGTTTATGGAGGAAGGCATCAAACGCTTCCTGGGCGGCATCTGTGGCCATTGCTTCCATAAATACGTCCAGCTCTTCGTTCATTTGTTGCATGATTGCATCATCGTCATTTTTCATCAGCGCTTTGGTATGGGTAAGCGAATAGGCAGGCTTT
>CAZDUT010000308.1:0-2421 GCA_964508695.1 uncultured Alteromonas sp. | reverse complement strand
ATACTTTGCTGCTGGCAAGTAACGCCAGCATACCTATCCAAATCCCAACTTTTCTCATTGTCACTACAGTTCCACTTTTAGGTTGATATCTTTCAGCTCCTGATATACGTCAGGCGACTCTGAAACGGGCAATTCTTCTGCACGTCTTACGGCACTTTCTGCCGCACGACAAAGCGCGTCATCGCCGCCCAGAATTCTGACACTGGTCACATAACCGGTCGTTGCCAATTTGATGTTCAAACGGCACACCTTGCCAGCAAAGCTGTCATCATAAAACAGGTGTTGCTTGATACGCTGCTGTATCAAAGCCTGATAGCGTTCCACTTCAGACAACACCTGCTGTTGACGCCGGGCTTGCTGTGCTTCACGCTCCTGCGCCAACTGCTCCTGCATTTTTCTTTCCATTTCTGCCTGTTGTTCGGCTTCACGGCGTTTTTTCTCCGCTTCTGCCTTCTCACGGGCTTCCCGTTTCTTACGTTCTTGTTCCTTCTGCGCTGCCAGGCGCTCCAGTTCTTTCTGGCGCTTTTGCTCTGCCTCGCGCGCTTCAGCTTTTTCCCTTGCGCGCTTGTCTGCAAGGGCTTTCTGGCGACGACGTTCAGCCGCTTGCTCGGCCCTTCTCTGCTTTTCAGCCGCTTCAGCGCGTGCCTGCGCTTCGGCACGTTGCTTGTCTGCTATGGCCTGCGCATCAATAAAGGTGGCATTAATCACCGGACTTGGCGACGGAGGCGCAGGCAGAGGATCGGGGGAAAAACTGACGCTAATAAGCAACAGAATTGCAATGACGGCATGCAGTCCAACCGATTTGTAAATCGCAGCCGATGACTCAGTCATACTACTGTACCACTCCTCACTCCGGTTCAACCGGGTCAGTCATTAAGCCTACCGACGGTACGCCGGCGCCCTGCAACAACACCATTAACTGAATGACTTCGTTATAGGCAACCTGTCCATCTCCTTTAACCACCACCGGTGTATCGGGAGTTTTCTTTAACTGGGCCTGTACCATGGCAGCCAGTTCTTCGGCCTCTACCGGGGTATCCTGGGTCTCCCCGACATTCAGAAAGTAACGACCTTTTACATCCACTGACGCAATCAGCGGTGGCGTATCCTCTTGTTCTATCGGATTAGCGCTGGCTTTCGGCAGGTCGACTTTCACCCCCTGTGAAATAAGCGGCGCTGTCACCATGAAGATAATCAGCAGCACCAGCATAACGTCGATATAGGGTACAACGTTGATCTCTGAAACCGGACGGCGGCGTTTTCTTGTATACATAAGCTACCCCTTCACGCGGCAATTAATTCGGCAATGCTGACGCATTACGCTTGTTGTGCCTGAGCTGCGACGGCCTGACGGTGCAGGATCGCTGAAAACTCTTCCATAAAGTTGGCGTAACTGTTTTCCAGTTTCTCAACCTGATGGCTGAAGCGGTTGTAAGCAATAACGGCAGGAATCGCTGCAAACAAACCAATCGCGGTGGCGATAAGTGCTTCTGCGATACCCGGTGCAACCATGGCCAATGTGGCCTGCTGTACTTCACCCAACGCGATAAAGGCGTTCATAATTCCCCATACTGTGCCAAACAACCCGATATAAGGGCTGATTGAACCGGCCGTGGCCAGAAACGGTAAGCGACTCTCCAGATCTTCTACCTGCCGTGACATGGTGACCCGCATAGCACGCGACGTGCCATCCACAATCCCGTTGGTGCTGGTGTTGCTTTTGCGCAAGCGCACAAACTCTTTGAAACCTGAACAGAAAATGCTCGATAAACCACTCACGTTCGCCCGCGCCGAGAGCTCCTGGTAAAGCTTGTTCAAATCGGCCCCCGACCAGAACTTATCCTCAAACTGCAGCATTTCTTCGCGAGCGCCCGATAGCGCACGGCTACGCTGAAATATGAAGGTCCAGGACGCAACTGAAACAGCCAGTAACAGCAGCATAATAAGTTGAACAATAAAGCTGGCCTGAAGAAACAGACCAATAAAGGTGAGATCAGATGACACGCGTTATATCCCCTAACAGTGTTTTTGGTAATCGTCTGGCTTTCATTGAAACCGGATCCACACAGGCTACCCGCACATTGGCTATTACCAGTGTGACACCCTGTACATTTGTTATCTCTTGCTTGAACAGCATACTAGCGCCCTTCAATTCTACAACCTGCGTATTAATACTCAATACGTCGTTGAAGCGTGCAGGCGCATAGTTATGCATTTCGACCCATTTGACGACAAAAGCGATGGATTGTTCCAACAGTTTATTCTGTTCATAACCCAGGGCACGCAGCCATTCCGTGCGGGCCCGCTCTATAAACTTCATGTAGTTGGCATAGTAAACAATGCCACCGGCATCTGTATCTTCGTAATAAATCCGGACCTTAAAATCCTGCATATTTATTCCTTAAGAGCAATTTTTTTAAT
>CAZDUT010000307.1:0-2485 GCA_964508695.1 uncultured Alteromonas sp. | reverse complement strand
GCGTTATATGGTCAGGCTGGCGGAGTCATTCAGTGAGAATGTGCCGGATGACGAGCCAATGGTTAAAGCGCTTCCTGCGCATTTTCCCACCTGTATTATGTTTGGTATTGGTCTGGGCTACGCGCTCATGGCATTATTAGAAGCGCATACTTTTGACTATATTTTTCTGTGCGAGCCTGATTTTGAAACGTTTTACGCCAGCCTCTTTTGCACGGACTGGGAGCAGATCTTTAAAAAGGCCGACGCAGACAGTGGTTGTGTGTTTCTGCATATCGGCGTCTCCTATGAGACATTTTTTACTGAAATTCAGGAAATTTATAATGATATCGGCGCCTTTTCACTGATTAGCAGCTTTTGCTATCAGCATACGCCGGTGGAAAAGGTTAATGCGTTAATCAAAGCGTTTTTTGACCGCTTTTATCAGATACAGCTCGGCTACGGTTTTTATAATGATGCCGTGACCGGACTGGCGCATACCATCGAAAACTTTAATGACAACCATTGCCCGGTATTTGTCCCGCCCAAGAAAGAGAGTAAACCGTTTAAAGCGTTAACCGCCTATGTGGTTGCCAATGGCCCCTCGGTTGATGAAGCGATAGATGTGTTACGCGAGAACCGCGACGATGTTGTCATTTTCGCGGCAGGCACGGCGCTTTCGACTCTGCTTAAACTGGGTATTCAGCCTGACTTTCACGTGCTTGTTGAGCGGCCTAAAAATACCTATGACGTGCTTGTTGAAACCACTGACAAGGAAGATTTAAAACATCTTAACTTGCTGGCGGTAGATGTAATGTATCCCGCCGTTCCGCCCTTGTACCAGTGGGCAGGGGTTGGGCTGAAAGGGCCCGAGGCTGGTACCGTTTTGTCACAGTTCGAACATTACAAAGCAACCGGTACGCTGGTTTCACCACTGGCCTTCGCCAGCCCGCTCGTCGCCAATACCGCCCTGTCCTTCGCAACCATGATGGGGTTTGGTGAAATCTATATGTTTGGTGTCGACAATGGCTTCCCTCTGGACGGACCAAGCCATTCCATGCACAGCATTTATTCTGGTCCTAATGCCGATAAGAAGTTTAAAGTGGATACCGATGTTCCTCACAAGCTTGACGGCAATCTTGGCGGACACGTGAAAGCGACCAGTCTGATGGTTCAGGCTAAGCAACAGATGGAATCGCTTATTCAGGGCTATCCGCACGTTAACTTTTATAACGTTGGCAGCGGTGCAAAAGTCGCCGGAGCCGATCCGCTGAACGTCGACGATATTCTTTGTGTGCCGCTGAACAAGGATAAGTCAGAGGTGGTTGAAGAAGTCAAAACAAGCCTGTTTACTGAGCTAACCATTACGGAACCCGAAGAAGCCATCGGCATCGATGAATTCGAATCGCTGTGTGATTATCTGATTGAAATTGGCGACCGGCCATATTCCACCAGGAAAGAAGCGTCGGATCTGCTTAAAGCCCAGGCAAGGGTCGTCTTTGCGTACCGTGGAAGAAAGTACGGGCACCTGTTCCATGTGATTAAGGGAACGATGTTGTACTTCCATGGCCCACTGATCAGTTTGCTTTACCTTTATGCCGATGAAGAAAGAACATTGGGTTGGTTTAAGCAGTCCATGAACGTCTGGAGAGAATGCCTCATCGCCATGAAAAATGATTACGGTGATGCCTGGAACAAACGTTGTGAATACTCACTGGAAGAGATCCAGCGACAGAAGCGCCTGAACAACGCGTTGTAATCAGCATTGTTATTGATATCAGTTGTTGCCGGGTGAGGAGTGACAGCCCGGTGCGATGTGTTGCGTATGCAATGCGCCCGGGTAGGTATTAAATACAATACTTGAAGGGCTGCCCGTCTGCTTACTTACCGGTTATTCCACTGCTAGACTGTACCGACTACATTAGGAGGTCGTATGATCGATGTCAGCGGACCACAATCTAATTCCTCATTACTGGGGCAGCTCCAGCAAAAGCGTGACACGCTGTTTGAGAAAATGGCCAGCGGTAAGCAGGTCAACAGCGCTGCTGATGGTGCTGCTGCTCAGCAAGTCATAGAAAGGCTGACCTCCCAGACCGAAGGCAACCGGCAGGCGGTAAGAAATGCCTACGACGGTATGTCCTTAGCGCAGGTCGCTGAAGGCGGCCTGGAAGGTATAAACCGTGATGCAGACCGCATACGCGAACTGACCATGCAGGCCGGAAGCGGAATGCTTAACGATGCAGACCGTGAGGCTATCCAGGCTGAAATCACGCAGCTTCAGGACAATATTTCACACACCATTGAGCAAACCACGTTCGGTGGCAAACCACTGTTGTCTGAAGAGGGCAATGTGCAGCTTCAGGTAGGGCCCGACGCAAGCCAATCCGTTTCGGTCTCGACCCAGGATATGCCGGGGCAACTGGGCAAGCTGCTGTCGATAGATTTAACGGTCGGCACCAGTATTGACGACGCTCTACGTGCTGCAGATGAGGCCATTCAAATTGTCAGC
>CAZDUT010000306.1:0-2504 GCA_964508695.1 uncultured Alteromonas sp. | reverse complement strand
CGTGCCGGCAACTTCAGAAAACACCATTGAAGAAAACGGTTTCTGACTACCTTTCTGTAACGCTGGTAGCTGATATCATCGAGACACAACGTGTCACCATGCAGAAGCAGCGCAGCGTGATCGCCAAACTGGATTGGGTAACTATCACCCAGTAAGGTAGCCCCCACCTCTGTGGCAAAATCCTTACCCAGCATAAAGTCACGGTTACCTACCATCAGAAACAGTCTGATACCACTCTCTGAGAGCTTTTGCAGTGTCGTGACAAAGGGATTGAATTCAGCAGGCACCAAATCATCACCCAGCCAGGTGTTGAAGATATCACCCAGGATATAGAGTTCATCGACCTGACCTTGCTGGGCGTCAAGGAACTCGCAAGCCATCTGTGTCAGTTCGGGACGAGCCGGGCTGAGATGGAGATCGGAAATAAACAGTCTGCGCATAGAAAAAATCCTGCCCTCATGCCGAGGGCAGGGCTACTGCTTTAGAGTACGCTGGCTTTTTTAATGACCACGTCTTCAGCCGGTACGTCCTGGTGTGGACCGCGCATTGTAGTCTCGACCTTGCGGATTTTATCGACCACATCCATGCCTTCAACGACTTCACCAAACACGGCATAACCCCAGCCACTGGGCGCTTTACCACGGAAGTCGAGAAAGTCATTATCGACGGTATTGATAAAGAACTGGGCTGTCGCTGACTGCGGGTCATTGGTTCGGGCCATTGCGACGGCACCGCGTTGATTGCTCAGACCATTATCAGCTTCGTTTTCGATGGGAGAGCGGGTCTGCTTCTGCTGAAAGTTCTGGTCAAAACCACCGCCCTGAATCATGAAGTTTTCAATCACACGGTGGAAAATGGTGCCATCGTAAAAGCCGGCTTCGACATATTCCAGAAAGTTCGCCACGGTGTTGGGGGCTTTTTCCTGATTCAGTTCGATAACAATGTCGCCCATTGTAGTTTCCAGCTTAACCTGCGGCGCGGTGCCACCTTCAGCGTTGGCAGCGAGGGAAAAGGAAGCAAAAAACAGTGGGGCCAGGTGACGGTAAAGTAATTTCATGTGTGATAGTCCGGAAAAGGTCAAAATGTTCATGATAGTGCATTGGCAGTAATCAAGGGAACATCACAAACCGCTTTTGGGACAGAGTTCAGTATAAAACAGCGCTGTCACCCGGGAGGGCGGACAGCGTATAATGCGCGTTTTAATAAAAATTCATTATTCGCTATGTCGGAAACTGCTGCTCAACATAATTTTATACGTACGATTATCCAGGACGATATTGCCGCTGGCAGATTGACCGGAAAAGTGGTGACCCGATTCCCACCTGAGCCTAATGGCTATCTGCACATCGGCCATGCCAAATCTATCTGTCTGAATTTTGGTCTGGCGGAGGAATTCGGTGGTGACTGCCATCTGCGCTTCGACGATACCAATCCTGCCAAGGAAGAGCAGGAATACATTGAAGCCATCATGGAAGATGTTCAATGGCTGGGGTTCCAGTGGGCAGGGGACGTACGTTATGCCTCGAGCTATTTTGAGCAGTTCCATGATTGGGCGGTTCACCTTATCAAGCAGGGCAAAGCCTATGTCTGTGATCTGACCGCCGAGCAAGCGAGTGAATACCGCGGCTGGGCGACCAAGCCAGGCAAAGAGTCGCCATACCGCGGCCGTAGCGTGGAAGAAAACCTGGCGCTGTTCGAAAAGATGAAACAGGGCGAGTTTGATGAAGGTTTTTGTGTGCTGCGCGCGAAAATCGATATGGCTTCGCCTAATATGAATTTACGCGATCCGATTCTGTATCGTATCCGCAAGAAAGCGCATCATCAGACCGGTGATAAATGGTGTATTTACCCCAGCTATGATTTTGCCCATGGTCAGGGCGATGCGATTGAAGGCGTCACTCACAGTATCTGTACGCTGGAATTTCAGGATCACCGGCCTTTGTATGAGTGGTTTATCGAAAATCTACCCGTGCCATCAGAGCCGAAGCAGTATGAATTTGGCCGTTTGAACCTCAATTACACCGTAACCAGTAAGCGCAATTTGAAACAACTGGTTGATGAACAGATCGTGGCCGGCTGGAATGACCCCAGGATGCCGACCATTTCAGGCATGCGGCGGCGTGGTTATACAGCTTCAGCGCTGCGCGCATTCTGTAACGGTCTGGCTGTTGCCAAAACTGACGGGATTGTGGATATCGCACAACTCGAATTCGAGATCCGCAATGATTTGAATGAGAATGCCGCACGTGCCATGTGCGTGCTGAATCCACTGAAAGTCACCATCAGCAACGCGTCTGATGAGGTGGAATGGCTTGAAGTGCCTAACCATCCGCAGAAAGAGGATATGGGCAATCGGAGCATCCCATTTACCAAAGACATTTACATCGACGCGTCTGACTTCACTGAAGACACCAGTCTGAGCCGCAAGAAATTCAAGCGCCTAGTCATTGGTGATTATGTGCGTCTGCGCGGGGCTTATGTCATCAAGGCAGATGAAGTCATCA
>CAZDUT010000305.1:0-2513 GCA_964508695.1 uncultured Alteromonas sp. | reverse complement strand
AACCACGAAGATGTCCCGGTTTTTAAAGCGCCTGAAAAGGCCTGGGTGCCGGCCATAAGCCCGGCTGGTTTTATCATTTATAGCGGTGAGTTACACAGCAATTGGCGTGGCAACGGCTTTATTGGTGGGTTGTCGTCGAAGGCGTTAGTGCGTGTTACCTTTAGTCACAACGACAAGGGCGAGTGGGACGTGCAGGAGGCCGCGCGCTATGAGTGGGGGGAGCGCGTCCGCGAAGTTGAACAGGATGATAACGGCAACATTTATGTGCTGGAAGATGGTGAAAGCGGTCGACTTCTTAAAATTCAGCAGAGTCAGTAACGCGTTTTATACCTGCGCCCATCAGGCGTGTTTGTCTGCCTGATAATTGCTACAGGTTACCCAGTGACCAGGCGACAGCATGTCGCCTTGTTTGTTATCATAGCGGTGATGACGGACCGGTATGGTGATTATGGGCGACATAGTATTACTTCTTGAAAACTTTATGGGCTTGTTCGTGGAGTCGGCACCCTGGTTATTGCTGGGGTTACTGATTGCGGGAGTTATGCATGAACTGGTGCCCGTGTCGCTGCTGCAAAAGCATATGGGCAGTAGCAGTTTATCGGCCATCAGTAAGTCAGCCGTGATCGGTGCCCCCCTGCCGCTTTGTTCCTGCGGCGTGATCCCGGCCGCAGTGGGACTGCGCCGAAGTGGCGCCTCGAAACCCGCGACAATCTCATTCTTAGTCTCGACCCCCGAAACCGGCGTCGACAGTGTGTCGGTATCGTATGCCCTGTTGGGCCCGGTATTCGCTATTGTGCGGCCGGTGGTCGCAGTATTCAGTGCCATTTACGCCGGTATTTTGGTGCGCGTATTTGGTCGCGAAGATACAGTAACAGCATACTCGCCTGCGCCTGCCTCATGTTGTGGCAGTGCCGAGCAGCAACCGCAGTCGGCCAATTGTTGTGACACAACACCCGACAGTACCCAGGACAGCTGTTGTGCCAATGCACCCGCACCTGTTCGCCGTCGCAGCATTAAGCAGAAAGTGCGGGACGTATTGGCCTATGCCTCCGGCAACCTGCTTGACGACATCATGATATGGCTGCTTATCGGGCTTGGTCTGGCCGCCGTGATCCAGACCTGGGTACCCACCGATTTCTTAACCCGCTGGGGAGATGGTTTCGTGGCAATGCTGGTGATGGCACTTATCGGGATCCCTATGTATATCTGTGCCACTGCCTCGACGCCAATTGCAGTGGGCTTTTTGGCGGCGGGGCTGTCGCCGGGGGCAGTACTGGTATTTCTAATGGCGGGACCAGCCACCAATATATCAACCATGGGGATGATCCAGCAGGAAATGGGTAAGCGCACGCTGGGGCTTTACCTGTTTGCAGTGATGAGTGCGAGTATCCTTGCCGGCTATGCGCTTAACGCACTGGTCACTGGTTGGGGCTTGTCTGACTATATCACCGGTGCAGCAAGCGCTGACCAGCATGGCAGTACCGTACAACTGGTTTACGCACTCTGCGCCATCGTGCTGGCTTATTTAATGGGGCGCAACCTGTGGCGGCTGGCCGCTGCAAAGCTGATGCCGACAGCAAAGTCATCCAGCTGCTGCCAATAGTAGCGGGACAAAGCACCCTGGAGCGCTTTGTAGCGTCACCGGGCCATCAGCGAGGCTTGTGCCTGTACATCAGCAGCATCACCACGCCGCTGGCAAACAGTAATCCTGATAACGGTGCGGGCACAGAGGCAAGTGGTTCGACACTACGTAAGTTCAGGCTAAACTCAGAAGATGTCGCAAAATGATAAAAGCCGCTCGGCGAGTGCGCAGTCAGCTTGATGCTGCTTGCCAGGCTGTCATGTTCGCCCGGTTGCAGATCGACAGTAAGGGGGAAGACGCCGCGTCGTGTAACCAGCTCGGCATCGGTTTCCGTTGGTGTCTGATCACTGTTTTCATCAACAAACTCATCAGAGTCCAGCTTCAGGCCGAGTAACGGCTGCGCTTCTGAAGCTTGCGACAGATCTATACTTGCAACAGGACTGGTGGACTGCTCCTGGTCGTTAATGCTCATCGACCAAGCCATATCCCAGGTCAGTCGCCAACCGACGGACGTGTTATTTTGCATTTCGGTTGAGAAGTACGTAATAAACGAAGAGCCAAAAATGGAGAGCGTCCGATACGCACCGGCTGCGGCACGCACATTCAGGCTATCACCGGTCTGACGAAAAGTGCCGATATAGGGGGCAGTGCCATTAAGCTCGTAGATGTAGTCCCGGTTAACTGTGGTCAAGTCAAACGGTGTGGATGGCTGTCCACCTTCCGTAAAATAACCTTCAGCGTTGATTGTTGCCCCCGCAAAGGTATTCCACGTGGAGGAGCCTGACGTGGATATATCGAGGCCAGCCGGGATGACACCCGCGAAAGTGCTACCAGCAAAGCTTAACAGCAAAAGGGTTATAATGACGCGCGCGCTGTGTTGCAACAAATGCATGCAATATCCTTATTAGTAAGTTCCTGAATTTTCGTTGAA
>CAZDUT010000304.1:0-2554 GCA_964508695.1 uncultured Alteromonas sp. | reverse complement strand
AAACGCTTTGAACGTGACGGTATTTGTTTGTGAATTGGCAGAGGGGATTTCCAGGGCAAACCAATGGATCCCCTGGGCGCTGTCTTCAAGGGTGGCTTCATCTAACTGGAGACGAGGATTTTTGGCGTAGGTGGCCAGAATATACAAGAAGTCCTCTATACAGTATGCACTGAATCGAGAGCGCATTAGCTGCTCTGGCGATTGGGCAGATTTACGACCCTCTATAATGGGCTTACAACAGCTCTCAAATGAAATTTCTGAGCAACAATAACAGCGCATAGTTTTCTCCTTTATTACTATGCTACCAGTTATCTGCGAAATATCACCATGGCCCGGCAATCACATTGTTTTCTGGTGCCTGCCCCCGGCTATTAATATTTACCAGTGCTACCGCGTGCTGCGCACATAATTGCCTAATCATTTCGTTTTCTGTCGGTGCCAGTGTCAGGTTTTCGACATAAATGGTTTGACATTGTCCGGCTGTGATCAGCTTTTTTATCCATACTGGTACCGTCTCCTGGTCCGGCTTTTGAATACGAATGCCGTAGGTCATTTCTTTTTTGAACGCCAGAGAGTCTGACAACAAGTATGACCAGCCTTTGCCACGGTTACCGCCATCACCTGGGAAGCCTTCAAATGGTAGTGGTAGCTGAATAAGTTTTTGTGGCTGAGTATGCATAGGAGTTCCTGATGTTTTATACAGTGTATGTATATACAGTAGTTGGTGTTTAATAACTTGGCAAGTATTTTTTGTGTTCTTTTTAAGCTGGCCCTGCTGCGGTAAGAAATGCGGTATGTGTACAAGCAATCTCAGTAGAAGGGCCGTTAGACGGCGATGCACGGTTAACATTGGCCATCGAAACTAACCAAAGTGGCGCGTTTACTTTAGGTATGCGTTGAAATGTATTAAATCTCGGCAAATTTTAGCGGTTGCTCAATAAAACAACAGTTTATTGACTATACTCGAACCATAACGCCGTGCTTTTACAGGTGATTATCCGGTAAATGCTGTGTAGTCATGCGGCTCAATGACATAAAAAAGACAAAAGCCAGAGAATGCGTATGAAAGCCTTGTTTCCGTGTTTACTACTTGCAGGTTGTCCTTATACAACCGTCACTGCCGAAGACAATGCAGATTACGAGGTGATCTATGTGACCAGTGAACGGATTGCACAGCCTACGCTACAAACCCCTTATTCAGTGGAACAAATAACCCAACAGGATATACGCGCGGATCTCTACCGGTCTGTTCCGGATATCTTCAAGGACTTTGCGGGCGTGCTGGTACAAAAAACAGCCTACGGACAAGGCTCCCCCTATATTCGCGGATTTACAGGCTTCAGAACGTTATTTCTGGTTGATGGTGTTCGCCTTAACAACGCCATTTTCAGGGAAGGGCCTAATCAGTACTGGAACACGGTTGATGCATACTCCGTCAGTCGTCTTGAGTTGCTTCGCGGACCTTCTTCGGCGCTTTACGGCGCTGATGCAATTGGCGGTACTGTTCAGGTTTTCAGTACGGAGCCTGATATAGCTGCAGCCAAACGAAGCAGTCAGGTGGATGTGTTCTATCGCAAAGCGACAGCAGAACATTCGAACATACTGCGTACCAGTGTGTTGTCTGAGGGCGAAGGCTCAGGATTCAGTCTTGGCGCAACCCTCAAAGACTTTGGCGATATTACCCGCGGAAACGGAATCGCGCAGCCGAACACTGGCTACGATGAATACAATCTGGACGCCAAATGGGTACAAGCACTCAATCCAAAGTGGCAGTTTACGGCAGCGGCCTTTTATACGGAACAGGATGATGTGCCCCGTACGCACCGCACAATTTATTCGACGTCATTTGCAGGCACCACGCTGGGGAATGAATTGCGGCGGGATTTAAGCCATGAGCGATTTATGGGTTATACACGTTTAAACGCCACTGCACCGATAGCCTTTGTTGATGAAATGGCATTAACCCTGTCCTGGCAAAGTCAGCAGGAGCGGCGTGATCGAATACGTTCAGGCGATCGCGTTGACGAGCAGGGCATGACTACCGATACACTGGGTATGCAGGTACAACTTGTTTCACAGTACGCTGGTGTGAACTGGGTGTATGGCGTGGAGAGTTATATTGATCGTGTAGGTAGTTTCTCAAGCAGCAATTCTATACAGGGACCTGTTGCAGATGATGCAAACTACCAGTGGCACGGGCTGTATATTCAGGGCCGAACCCCGTTAACCGCGCGACTGGATGTTGTTGGTGGTGCACGCTTTAACCATATGCGGGCAGATGCAGAGAAAATCAGCGACCCGCAAACCGGTGCCCCTGTTTCGTTAAAGAAAGACTGGAGTAAAATGGTTTACAACCTGCAGTTTAATTACCGGATGACTGATACTCAAAGTCTGTACGCAGGAGTGTCTCAGGGGTTTCGGGCACCCAATCTTTCTGATCTGACGCGGTTTGACAGTGCCCGCAGTAATGAGTTTGAAATTCCCAGTGTCGAGCTTGAGCCTGAAAACTTCTCAAACTACAGCGTGGGGTATAAGTTGTATGATGCGCAAACAG
>CAZDUT010000303.1:0-2587 GCA_964508695.1 uncultured Alteromonas sp. | reverse complement strand
ATACGCCTGGTAGCGGTATGCGTGGGCCAGTGGGACGAGCGGCAACTTCTCATACAATAACCTGTTTGCCTGCTGATAAATCGCCCGGCGTTGAGCGATGTTTTCTGTTTGTAACGCGCGGTTAATGAGTTCTTCATAATCCTCGTTGCACCACATTGCCCGGTTCGTGCCTGAGGGGATGGCGCTGCAGCTCAATAGCGGACGATAAAAATTATCAGGGTCGCCGTTATCGGCAGACCATCCAATGAGTACGGAGTCGTGCAATCCGTCACGCAAGTGCCTGCGGAATGTGCTCCAGTCATAACTGACAATGGTCGCGCGAATACCGACATCTGCCAGGTAACGCTGGATCAGTTCGGCCATTTTCGTTGCGTTAGGATTGTATGCCCGCTCTACAGGCATAGCCCAGATGGTCATTGAGAAGCCTGGCTCAATGCCTGCGTCATCAAGAAGCTTTCGCGACAATACCGGGTTGTATGCGGTGTCGTCAGCATCTTCCTGATACGCCCAGCTCGCTGCCGGTAGTAACGTTTTGGCGCGCGTTGCACTGCCAAAATAAACGGCCTCCAGCAATGTATTTTTGTCTATGGCGAAGGCCAGGGCCCGACGGACATCCGGGTTGTCGAACGGTGGTCGCTGGGTATTGAAAGCCCAGAAGCCTATATTCAGCCCCGGTTTTTCAGCCAGTAACAGGCTTTTCCGGTTACGCACAACATCCAGTTCTGTCTGCGCCGGAAAAGCCGTAGCGTCACACTCACCGGTAATAAGCTTTGCCAGCCGCAGCGAGCTTCGCGGCGTAATATCAAAGATAAGTTGTTCTGCGCTGTGCTTATTTTGCCAGTAGTCTGTGTGACGGTGATAGCGGATATAATGATCTTTGCGGTGGCCCACAAATTTAAACGGCCCCGTGCCTACCGGATAGTGGTCGATGCGTGCCGGTGTGCCCTGTTCCAACATTGCATCCGCGTATTCTTTAGACAGGATAACTGAAAAGTCAGTGGCAAGGTTGGCTAAGAACGAGCTGTCACGCTCACGCAAAGTAATCTGAATTCGGTAACCGTTTAACCGGTCGACGCTGGCGATATTATCTGCGAGATCCAGGCTTTCAAAATACGGGTAGCGACCGCCCGAGACCGGATGGTAAGGGTGAGAGGGCAAACGCCAGCGGTTTATGCTGAAAATAACATCATCAGCATTGAAACTACGGCTGGGAGTAAAATAGCTGGTGGTGTGAAACTGCACATCTTTACGCAACTGAAAGGTGTACGTCAGGCCATCTTCAGACACCAGCCAGCTACTTGCCAAACTCGGCACAATACGGCCGGTATCCGGCTCGAAGTCGAGCAAGCGATCATAGAGCTGATGCGATGTTGCATCGGTAGTGGTACTGGATGTGTCCAGTTGGGGATTAAAAAATACCGGGTTACTCTCAGAGCAATAGATCACGCCGCTTTGATAAAAGGCATTGTCGTTGGCAGGGGTACAGCCTGCGATGACACCCAGTAGCAGGGTGACAAGGCTTACGGTTCCCCAGCGTAATGCGTGCATGTTCAGGCTTCCGCCGATTCCGCGGAGGAATCTAACAGGTTGTATTTTTTGAGGTAGCCGCGAAGCTGGTGATAGGTCAGGCTCAATTTCTCTGCCGTTTTCTTTTGATTAAATTGGCTGTCTTCCAGTGCATGGCGGATCATATCAATTTCATACTGCTGTGAACGTTCTTTGAGATCGATTGGATAGCTCTCTGTGGCGGGTTTTAATGACGCCAGAGAAACCGGTTCAGCGGTGCCCGGTGAATCAGTATCGTCGTGCTTCGCGGCTTCACGGGGCACGCTGACGCGATCCTGGGTTTTAATCCGGGTTGTCGGACGAAAGACAGACTCGAAAGGGTTCAGTACGATTTCGTGCACCGGCAGATGGGGGTTATTGGTTCGGTAAACCGCGCGCTCTACCACATTTTTCAGTTCGCGAATGTTACCGGGCCAGTCATAGTCCAGGAGTGTACGTTTAGCCCGTTCGGTAAACCCACTGAAGAGCTCCATTTCCAATTCGCGCGCCATATTGATGGCAAAGTGCTCAGCGAGCATCAGTATATCTTCGCGGCGCTCACGCAGTGGTGGGATAGTAATAACGTCAAAGGCAAGACGATCTAACAAATCGGCACGAAATTCACCGGCATCGGCCAGTGTCGGAAGATCCTCATTCGTGGCTGCAATCAGGCGAGTATCGATTTTAAGGGTTTTGTTTCCCCCGACCCGCTCAAATTCGCCGTACTCAATTACGCGCAACAGTTTTTCCTGTATGAGCCCTGACGTGTTTGCCAATTCATCAAGAAATAACGTGCCATTATGCGCTATTTCAAACCGGCCCTCGCGGCGTTTGGCGGCACCGGTGAATGCACCAGACTCGTAACCGAATAATTCACTTTCCAGCAGATTTTCATTCAGGGCGGCACAGTTCAACTTTACGTAGTTCTGGTCCCAGCGCTTCGACAGGTAATGCAATCGCGCAGCAATGAGTTCCTTCCCTGTCCCGCGTTCGCCGATGACTAACACCGGTTTATCCAGGGGAGCTATTTGTGATATTTGTT
>CAZDUT010000302.1:0-2614 GCA_964508695.1 uncultured Alteromonas sp. | reverse complement strand
CACAACCTTGCCAAGGTTGGGGTCGCGAGTTCGAATCTCGTTTCCCGCTCCAATTCTTTCATGCAGCAGTGATAAGCCAATAACATGGCGTCCCCACAGCCGGCGTTGACGAGTGACGCTACTTTTCCTCTTCCATCGCCTTTTCAGGCCCGTCTTTGCGAGAATATCGACGTACATTCAACGTACCGGGCGGCAGTGTTGATATGTCTGAAATTGTGATCGCTTACGCGTCGTTAACCGAACTAATTAACAAGACACTGAAGCTGCTTACAGCATCTTCTTAGCCCTGTTAACACGTTTAAGTAGGAAAGCATGACCGTAGAAGACATTACCCACGTAGTCACCCAGTCACTGGAAAAAGACGTCGATCACTTTCGCAAGCTGGCGCTTGAAGCGTCGCAGTCAGGCGATCAGGAAAAGTGCAATGAACACCTGGAAAAGCAAAAGATTGCAATTACCGAACTCATTGAGCTGGTAAATGCGTACCACGCATCCAAAAAGTAGCGACACTTCTGTCTAACGGTGCACTGGCGTTTCCGCATTGGGCTGCAAGAGCCGGCGAATACAGGTCTGCAACGCGCTTAGTCAGCCTACGCCGGTGCAAAAACTTGCATCTGTAGTCTTGTCAGATTAGTCTCACTGGTCAAACCAGATAAAGTGAGACTATCGATGTCTGCCAGCAATCCCTTACGTAAATTTGCCGAAAAAGCTAACCAGTATCCCGAGTGGCTCAGTCGCCGACTATTGACGTTTGCCTTTCGCTCAAAGGTGAAGTTAACCAATACGGTCAAGCTCGATATTTTGCATACTGATCTAAAGTCAGTGACATTCAGGCAGAAAAATTACAAGAAAGTACAAAACCACATCGGCAGTGTCCACGCGGCGGGTATGGCACTGCTGGCAGAGTCTTCCACCGGCTTTGTGGTGGGGGTTAATTTGCCTGGCGACAAACTACCGCTGATCAAAGAAATGAACTTAAAGTACGTCAAACGTGCGCAGGGTGATATGCAGGCGGTGGCTGAGCTAACCGACGAACAAATATCGCTGATGCAGACGCAGGAAAAAGGTGAAGTGACGGTGAAGGTGACCGTGACCGATGCGCAGAATATTGAGCCGGTGATTTGCGAAATGATCTGGGCCTGGATCCCAAAAACGCGTAAGTAACCCGCGCACTAACAGATTGTACATTTACCTGCCGACGAAGAAACCTCTGTTCTGGCGCTCCCGGGAGCGCCGCTGAGGACAGACATATCTCAGCTAAGTCATCATAGGGCCAGGCGATGGGCAGGCTTGAGGGCGCGCGACGCAAACTCAGGCCTTGTGTACCGATCTACAATGTACCGGCGACAGATGCTGAACCGCCGCAGTAAGTGACACACATCAACCAGATAAAAGGCGAAAAGTAGCGGCAATCATTGTAAACAAACTGTTAACTTCATCCTTTATGTGGCAGTCAGTACTACCAATATCGAAAGTAATATCCTAAAATTTTCTTTATACGGGATATATATCTCACTTTTGCTGTTTTTCGTGTTTTATCTTCCTATCTCCTTCGATATAGTCCGGCTATGGTCAATGATTGCCGGAAATTTGTTCAGTACAGGAGAGATGCCGTGAGGATGATGTCAGGCGCAGCCATGGTGGTAGAGGCGCTAAAAGATGTTGGAGTGACACACGTATTCGGCTACCCCGGTGGGGCCGTACTTGATATTTACGACGCGCTGTTTGCGCAGGACGAAGTGAAACATGTGTTGGTCCGCCATGAGCAGGCCGCCGCGCATATGGCGGACGGCTACGCGCGGTCCACCGGAAAAACCGGCACCGTTCTGGTCACCTCCGGTCCCGGCGCGACCAATACCATTACGGGTATTGCCACCGCCTACATGGACTCTATTCCCATGGTGGTATTGTCAGGCCAGGTGCCGTCAATGCATATTGGTGAAGACGCATTCCAGGAAACCGACATGGTGGGGTGCTCGCGACCCATCGTAAAACACAGCTTTTTGGTGAAGCGTGCTGAAGATATTCCGGATGCCATCGCCAAGGCCTACTATATCGCCAATACCGGCCGTCCCGGCCCGGTTGTGGTGGATTTACCCAAGGATATTGTCAACGTTCAGGAATCACATCCGTATGTGTTTCCAACTGATGTGAGTTTGCGCTCGTACAATCCCACCGAGCGTGGACATCCCCGTCAAATCAAAAAGGCCATTGATAGTCTGCTTCGCGCCGAGCGCCCGGTACTGTACGTAGGCGGCGGTGCAATCGCCTGTAATGCCTCAGACAATGTCGTCGAGCTGGCTGAGAAGCTGGCCGCACCGGTTACCTGTACGCTGATGGGATTAGGGGCGATTTCCGGTACCCATGAGCAGTTTATCGGCATGCTGGGTATGCACGGCACGCTGGAGGCGAATAAAACCATGCATAATGCCGATTGTATATTAGCGCTGGGTGCACGCTTTGATGACAGAGTCACTAACAACGTCGACAAGTTTTGTCCTCACGCCGATATCATCCATGTGGATATCGATCCTGCGTCCATATCGAAAACAGTCAATGCGCATATTCCGGTAGTGGGGTCGGTAGACAAGGTGGTCGAGCAGATACTTGAGCA
>CAZDUT010000301.1:0-2615 GCA_964508695.1 uncultured Alteromonas sp. | reverse complement strand
ATCACGTGGGTGATGTTATCGGTGACCTGAACCGTCGTCGTGGCATGATCAAAGACCAGGAAGCTGGTGCAACCGGCGTTCGCATCAAGGCAGATGTTCCTCTGTCAGAGATGTTCGGTTACATCGGTCACCTGCGTACCATGACTTCTGGTCGTGGTCAGTTCTCGATGGAATTCAGCCACTACGCTGCATGTCCTCAGAACGTTGCTGACAAAGTGATTGAAGAAACCAAAGCACGTAACAGCAAGTAAGCGTTACGCACTTTGATAAAAACCCGCCGCATGGCGGGTTTTTTTATGCCTGAGTAAAATCCGAACAGGGCAGCAATGGTGTCCTGCCTGATTGACTTTTGCACAAATAACAATCATTTTTAATCAGAGAGGCTGTACTCGGCTGGCTAACGGCGATGGGCAAGATAATGAGTTTCACACCCCCCCCTCTGATGCTATTTATACTGGTCCTGACAATGACGGTGGTGCCACGCGCCGATGCGCAAGAGCAATCCGACCAGGAAGAGCCACCTCAATCCACCACGAATCCTAAGCCGGTAACAACGGCTGACCCTGCTATCCCCTTAGATTACCTTGATTTGCGGCTGGATCCGTTAACCAGGGATGAAGTGGAAGTGGAAATGTTTGCCTGGCGAGACTTGGTGAAAGGCGTTGCCACCCAGATTGCGGAGGAAGAAATTCAGACGCGGGAGCAAAATGCCGCTATTGCCGGCAAGGCCGGGCAGGAGGGCAATATCGCCGATGTTAAGGCAGAAAAGCAGCGCCTGTTAACGGATTTGACGGCGCTGCGCGAGAAGAATAGCGCGCTGTTAGAGCGACTTGATGTGGTGATCCGCGCCTTTGAGGAGAAAGGCGGTGACGCCGAAGAGATTAAACAATATGCGCAGGCGGTCTCAGGCATTAAGGTTGAGGTAGACGATAGCAGTGCGGCCTGGTCGGCGGTCACCGGGTGGATAGTCTCAAAAGAAGGGGGGATCAAAGTCGGCCTTAAGATCGCTCAGTTTCTTGGAATTATGCTGGTGTTCTGGGGGTTGGCAGCACTTGTCGGCGCGCTGATACTGCGCATGACAAGTCGCGCATCGCAGATGTCAGCGCTGTTAAAAAGTTTCCTCAATACGGTAATTAAGCGCACCATCATTTTTGTTGGTTTTTTAGTTGCGCTGTCCACATTGGGTGTAGAAATTGGCGCCATGCTTGCGTTGTTGGGAGGCGGGGCATTTATTCTTGGCTTTGCGCTTCAGGACACACTGGGCAATTTTGCGTCGGGCATGATGTTGCTGGTTTATCGCCCGTTCGATGAAGGTGATATTGTTGAAGTAGGCGGTGTGCTCGGCACGGTGAATCGTGTATCACTGGTTAATACCACAATCCGAACGTTTGACAACAAAATCGTGCTGGTGCCTAACAAGCAGGTATGGGGGGAGGTGATCATTAATGCTACCGCCAGTAGCATCAGACGCGTGGACATGGTGTTTGGCATCAGTTACAGCGACGACGTTGATCAAGCACAGCAATTGCTGGCCGAAATCGTCGGTGCGCACGAACTGGTTCGCAATGACCCGGCACCGGTGATTGAGTTGAATACACTGGGCGAGTCATCGGTCGACTTTATTTGTCGTCCCTGGTGTAAGACCGACGACTACTGGCGTGTCTACTGGGATATTACCAAACAGGTTAAGAAATCGTTCGAGCAGGCAGGGATCAGTATTCCGTTTCCCCAGCGTGATGTTCATTTTATTCAACACAATGATGCAGACCCATTGCGCGAATCAGATGAATCGAGTAATGCAACATCGTCATCAGTAGCCCAACACGACAAAGTCAGTAAAGGTTAAGCACTTTATAGGATTAAAACAAAAACTTACGAGCTTCCTGAGAATAAATCACGTATGAGTAATGTCGAGTGATAGGTGTAAGATGCCAGGTCACTATGAAACGACAAAATCTGCAATATTAATTCAGGAGGTCACCATGCGCCCAATTATGTGTGTTTTATTCGTATTATTGCTTACCGGTTGCGACAGTAATGAAGTAGGCGATGTGTCTCTTGGCGTATTTACGACCAAGGATATCAAGCTTGATGCCTTCACCGACCCTGATATCACCGGCGTGACGTGCCACGTGTCGAGCATCGAGGCGAACCTCGACTTGTCCGATCCCTCTGACAGCTCCATCGCATGCCGTCAAACCGGACCCATCACCGCAGACATGCTAGCCGATATTGATTTGAGCAAGAATGGCGAGGTGCTGTTTAGCAAATCAAAAAGTATTTTTTTTAAAGCCATGAAGATACGTCGCATCCTGGACAAAGAGAACCAGACACTGATGTATCTGGCGTATTCGACAAAAGAAACCTCTGGCAGCTTCAAGCACAGTTTATCGACGGTACCACTGTGGGGAACGGAGGCGTACGGTGTTGTGCAAGCAGAGGCTGATTGAAGTGATACACGCTTAAAGAGTACAGCCCTGCGAGTTGTTTTCTTCAATTTTCAGGTTGTAATAACTGAATGTTTCTCAAAGACGTAGCTATATTAATAAAGTAAGTATTTAAAACTTTATTCTGATTTTAAAAATACCAGAGATATCACAATGAAAAAGGTTTCA
>CAZDUT010000300.1:0-2637 GCA_964508695.1 uncultured Alteromonas sp. | reverse complement strand
TGATGCCGGGAAACTCCCCCGGCACCTTGCGACATCGTCAACCGGCTTTTTTATCTTTCGGTGGGAATAAGGGCTCGAACAGCCCCAGTTTCTTAGCTTCCTGTACCATCGCCATAATGTCCATTTCGGCCAGAGAGAACAAATCGTCAAACTGATTCAGGATGTAATAAAGCGGTTGCATAATATCGATGCGATACGGCGTGCGCAGTGCGTCCATTGGATCCAGCGGCTTACGCTGAGGTTCATCACTGTCCAGTGAGTATACCGTTTCGCCAGGCGAGGACAGTATTCCTCCCCCGTAAATTTTAAGATCATCACCACATTTCACCAGTCCGAACTCGACCGTGAACCAATAAAGGCGTGCCAGATATACCCGGTCCTCTTTACTGGCTTCCAGTCCAAGCTTACCGTAGGTATGGGTGAAGTGCGCAAAGGCCGGGTTCGACAATAACGGGCAGTGACCAAATACTTCGTGGAAAATATCCGGCTCCTGCAGGTAGTCGAACTCTTCCGGGGTGCGGATAAAAGTGGCTACCGGAAACTGCTTGTTTGCCAGTAAGCGAAAAAACTCAGAAAACGGGATTAACGCAGGCACTTCTGCTGTTTGCCAGCCCGTAGCTGACATAAGCTCTTTATTAATATCAGGCAGTTGCGGGATCCTGTCTTCGTTGAGGCCTACCCGATCAAGCCCTTCAAGAAACTGAGGACATGCACGGGATTTCACCAGCGGAATTTGGCGGGCATAAAGCTCAGACCAAATCTGGTTTTCCTCGTCGCTCCAATGGATGATGCCATTTTCATCGGATACCCGCGACTTATACTCCGTAGACTTCATAATGACGGACCTTCATAAATGAGTGATGTAAGTAGTCTAATGATATTTAGTGCTGACAAAAGAGGCATTCACTAACGGGGCATTGATGGTGTCGTAACAATAAATTTACAACGGCGCTGGCAGTCAGGCCAGCTCTGCCATGACCTGCTTACCCTGACCAGAAAAAAGAAAAAGCCCCTTCGGTATTTGCCGAAGAGGCTTTGATTGTTCTCAGAGGTGCGGTGTAGTGCCTATAAGCGGCTGATTTCCCGGTTCAACTGAAACTCACGGGACGTAACGTACGTTTCCATTTTGCGCAGACGGTTTTCCGCGGCATTAAACCGGCCCAGAATATCATGTAATGCCTGCTTAGGTGGCTCACCGGCTTGCCACACCTTGGTCTTCACTTCGACCTTGCTGGACCCGCGGTTCGCAGAGTCTGCGCTATTACGCCAGCCTTTACCGGCGGTATCAATCGGCCCCTGGATTATGTCACCGTCATACTCTTTAGGTTGTTTATCTAAAATAAACCAGGCAGCTATATAGGCAACAAAAACAAAGGTACCCGCTAACAGAAAGAAGCCTGTAACAACCAGGATGCGAACCAGCCAGGTTTCCAGACCGAAGTAGTTTGCTATACCGGCACAAACGCCGGCAATTCTCGCGTGCTCGGTATCACGGTATAACGTCTTTTGCTTTCTCATGCGCGGTTCCTCCACTCAGGGGCCTCGCTGTCAAGAATCGACTCGAGCGTTTCTATGCGATCAGACATTTTTTCTGCTGTCGCGGCCAGCTCTTTCAGAGACTGGTAATCCTCGGGGCTCAGGCCTTGGTTAACCTGCTTCTTACTGCGGTAATGCAGAATAAGCCAGATAGGTGCCACGAATATCATGAAAATGACAAAGGGCATTATGATCAGTGCTAAAATTCCCTCTTGCATAACCGTACCTCCACATTTTTTAGGCTGTGGTCACCGCCCGCTAGCAGCGGGCGGCAGACACTAGTAAGTATAAACTACGCGTTCTTTTTTGACTTGCCAGTTTGCTTGCTACCTTTGACCTTCGCTTTAAGCGCTGCTAACTCTTCGTCAACTTTCTCGTCAGACTCAAGCTCAGCAAACTCGTCATTAAGTGTTTTCTTACCTAAATCGTAAGCGTCAACCTGTGACTCAAGATCGTCGATTTTGCGCTCATACTGCTCAAAGCGGCCCATCGCGTCGTCAACTTTGCTGCTGTCCAGCGTTCGTTTAACTTCAAGCCGCGAGCTTGCCGTTTTCTGGCGCATGATAATCGTTTTCTGGCGGCCTTTCGCATCGGCCAGCTTTTCCTGAAGCTGTCCAATTTCATCCTGTAACTTGGAAATCTGCTCTTCTACAGCGTCGAGCTCATTGCGCAGGGCACCGGCGGCCTCGGCACTCTTTTTCTTTTCCTGCAGTGCTGCACGGGCCAGGTCGTCTCGATCTTTACTGAGCGCCAGCTCAGCTTTGGCTTCCCAGTCTTTGGCATCGCCTTCGTACTTCGCAATTTGCGCAACAATGTCCTTTTTATTGGCCAGTGTCTTAGCTGACGCCGAGCGCACCTCTACCAGCGTATCTTCCATTTCCTGGATTATGAGGCGCACCATTTTTTCTGGATCTTCAGCTTTATCAAGTAAAGCATTAATATTTGAATTCACAATATCAGTGAAACGCGAGAAGATACCCATAATATTTACCTCTAACTCGTGTTGAAATGATGCCTGTTGGCATACCTTGTCATGACACATTCAAATAACCTGCAAACTCTGGCAACATTTATAACGCATTGTTTAAAAACTAGTTTTTA
>CAZDUT010000299.1:0-2638 GCA_964508695.1 uncultured Alteromonas sp. | reverse complement strand
CCAGACAGTCCTCTTCCGCACATGATGCCGACAGAAGAAGGATTTAATCGCAGTGCACAAAACCTGGGACTGCACAAAGACGACTTGGTTGTGGTTTACGATAACTCAGGAACCCTGGCCTCTCCGAGAGCCTGGTGGATGTTCAAAGCGATGGGACACGATAATGTTCGAGTCCTTAACGGTGGTTTACCTGCGTGGATAGCGGCAGATTTACCTGTTGTCGACACACTGAGCACTCCAACCCATCAAGGCTCATTTTCCGGCACTTTGTCTGAACATGCCTTCTTAGATGCGCAGACCGTACTTGACCATGCAATTGGCCAAAGCGCCAATATTCTCGATGCGCGCTCTATCGCTCGCTTCTTCGGAAAAGTACCTGAGCCTCGAGCTGGTCTTCGCAGCGGACACATTCCAAACTCAATCTGCCTACCGTTTCAAGAGCTTATGGCTGATGGACACATCAAACCGATTTCTGAACTGGAACAAGTATTCCGAGAACTAACAATACACGAAGATAAACCCTTAATTTTCAGCTGTGGTTCCGGAGTCACCGCTTGTATCTTATTGTTGGCGGCACACCAATTGGGGCAACGCAATGTGTCTGTCTATGACGGATCGTGGACTGAGTGGGGTTCGAGCCATCATCTTCCTATTGAAGTTTAATAGAAAGCTCTGTTTCCCCATCCCCAATCAGAAACAAAAACGGCCTTCAATCAAAGGCCGTTTTTTCGTTTAATCTACACTATGGGACTTTATCCTAATTGACTCATCATCAAGCTTGTGAAGCAGACTTATCTGGCTGACGATAGTTAAGCAGGCATACCGCAACTATCACCACTAAAGCGACCAGTCGGTAAATATCTGACATAAATAACACACCTAATGCCATCACAAGTAACACTGCGCGCTGCCACTGCTGTAATGGAGAGAACAAACGTCCCTCTATGCCACCAGCAAATGCGACAAATAGGCTTATAGTCGAAATCACGCCAATCACAAAGTGCATCGGTTCGCCATCTAACCAGATCAAGCCAGAAAAGGCCATCATGGCAGGGATAAGGAAAAAGCCCTGCGCGAGTTTAAAGGCCTGCACTGCTGACCGCATCGGTGACGCATTCGCAATTCCTGCTCCTGCAAACGCCGCTAGTGCAATAGGCGGGGTTACGTTTGACGTTTGCGATAGCCAGAACACGATCATGTGCGCGGTTAGTAGCCCAAGCCCAAATTCCATTAGCGCTGGAACCGCCATAATGGATAACACGATATAGGCTGCCGTTACAGGCAGTCCCATTCCGAGTACCACTGCCGCAACGGCGATTAAAGCTAATGCCGACCACAAGTGGCCACCTGACATTGCGATAAGAAACTGGGTAAACTGAAGCCCGATGCCCGTCTGCCCAACTACACCGACGACAATACCGGCTGTTGCACAAGCGACTGAGATAGGAATGGCGAGAAACGCACCTTCACGCAGACCTTCAATAAACAGCTTCACCGAAATACGGCTGTGTTTACGCGTCATCGCAGCAAGCAGTATCGCCACACACCCAATCACACCAACAAGCACCGGAGAATAACTCATCATCAAAAGTGCCGTGATTAAAATCAGCGGAACCAGATAATGCCAGCCGTCTTTCAGCACTTTAGATATTTGCTCGGTTATGGTCATTCCCTGTAAGCCGAGTTTACAGGCCATCAAGTGAACATAAAGCAAAGTACAGGCAAAATACAAAATCGCTGGTGCAATCGAGACCAATAATATGTCGCTGTACGGAATCCCGGTAAATTGCGCCATAACAAACGCCCCAGCCCCCATAACCGGAGGCATGATCTGCCCACCTGTTGAAGCGGCGGCTTCGATACCGGCAGCCTGCTCCGACTTATAGCCGAGCTTTTTCATCATTGGTATCGTCAGTGCACCTGTAGTCACGGTGTTAGCAATCGCCGATCCGGAAATAGAACCAAGTGCCGCTGAAGCAACAACACTCGCTTTCGCCGGACCGCCACGGTACTTACCTGCCAGCGCAAACGCCATATCAATAAAGAACTGACCCGCCCCTGTTACCTGCAAGAATGCTCCGAACAAAACAAAGATAAAGACTACGCCCGCAGCAATTGCCAGTGGTGCACCGTAAACCCCGTTAGTGGAATAGATGTGAAAGCGCACAATCTCTTCCGCGGAAAAACCTTTACTCGCAATGTTATCCGGTAACACATCACCGAACATGGCATAAGCCAAGAATACCGCAGCAATCACTACCATTACTAACCCGACAGTTCGCCTGGTAGCTTCAAGCAACATCACGATTAAGACGACACCGGCAGTTTGTTCAACCGAACCTAAACCGTCGAGCAAAAAACTGATGTCGTCATAATCAAACCTGGCAATGATCACCGACGCCCAACACGTTAAGGCGACAAGAATGAAATCGATGATTCGACCTGTCAGATACAGCGGAAACGAGCTTCTGGCTTTGAAAGTCGGATAGACCAAAAAAGCAATGGCTAGCACCCAGCTAACATGAATCGGGCGAAATACTGGTGCAGACAGGGTGGCGACAATTCCCTGCCAGACTTGAAAGACAGATAAAGCGATAGCCGCAACGGCGGCTATCGAAAGTATCACGTCTGTAATTTT
>CAZDUT010000298.1:0-2712 GCA_964508695.1 uncultured Alteromonas sp. | reverse complement strand
GCAAGCCAGACTCGGTGGTCTTTACGCCTTCACGTTCGGCATTTTCTTCCAGGTATGCAGCACCTTCGGCTTTATTTTCTTCAGCCTGCTGAGCAGCCATTTCCTGCTGCTTGGCGCGAAGCGCCTGTTCACCCTGTTGCGCGAACTGCTGAATTTCCTGCTGGGAAAACTTCAGGGTATCGTTCATACCGTCTTCGAAGCCCTGCTTCAGCATCTCTTTGTCCAGAGTGCTGCCAAGTTCTTCCTGCTGCTTGGCGCGGTTTTCGACAAACAAACCCATGCTGGCACCCATCGCGTACGCCTGCTTCTGTGCGTCAGTCATCTCTGCATTATCTGCAGGGGCTGATGTTTCAGCGGTCTGGTCTTCGGCCTTGCTGCTTTCAGTGTCATTGGTTTGCGGCTGACATGCGAACAGGCCAAGCGCTGCAACGGTAGATAAGGCGACTAGCGACTTATGCATAAAAAACGTCTCCATAGTTGTTTTTGTCATCGTACAATTTATGCTGAACTGCTACATCAATCGCAATCTTGCACGATAGGTCAGATGCGATTTCCATGCTATGGTAGCCGGAGCAGTCCCAAAGCGAAACCCATTTGATTATGTTTAAGCCGCAATTGTTCCCGACAATCGTCACTTTTCTTATCCTTGGACTTGGGATAAGCGGCTGTACTATTCCGGAAACCACACCCGTGGCTGCCTGGCAGCACGCAGAAGAAGGTGCGTACGCTGCTGACATTTCTACTGATGGCAAGCTGGTTGTGATCAGTGGCGTAACAAGTGATATCCGCGTATGGCGTGTGGGCGAGTCTTCACCGGTGTACAACTGGGCGCAGCAAACCGAAGGTAATAACCTGGTCAGTGCCGTGCATATCGCCGCCGATAACAGCCATGTGGTAACGGCTGACCGAAACTCATTCGCACTGTGGAGCTTAACCAGCGGCGAACCGGTTGGCTTTTGGCGAATCGATGAGTCGACAATACGCGATCTGGCTGTGAGCAACAACGGTCAGGGCGTGCTGGTCGCGCGTGCAAATGGAAAAATCATGTTTTTTGAGCACGAAACCCAGCGCCGTCTGGAGTTTTTGGGGCACACTGAGAAAGTTAACAGCATTGATCTTTCGCCGAATGGAAAATATGCCTTATCGGGCGGTAACGACTATCTTGCCTACCTGTGGAGCACGGACACTGGCCAGATCATTCATACATTTACCCATTCAAGTCGGGTGACCAAGGTAGTGCTTGATGACGCCGGCCGTTATGCATTTACTGCCGATAGTCGTGACAAATCGCAAATCTGGGATGTACAAACAGGTGAACGCGTGAGCCAATTGCAGTATATTGCACGCCAGCAAATTTTCACTGATGCTGTGTTTTCAGAAGATGGTAAGTACTTGCTAACTGGATCGCCCGCACGGCGTGCTTTTCTCTGGGATGTGACCAGCGGCGAAAAGCTTGACGCGTGGGAAGTCGCGGCGCGTAAGTCGGTCTCACCACCGACCGCCGTGGTGTATGGCGTAGGCTTCGCGGGTAACGGTATGGTGCTTACCACCAGCAGCAGTGGGTTAACCGAACAATGGGGCATGCGAAATGAGTAAGATTGAGGAAACGCCACTATCAAACGCGCTGGCACGGATTGACGAGCTGGAAGCCAAAACGGCGTTTCAGGAGCACACCATCGACGCGCTAAATGATGCACTGGCTGCCCAGCAGACACGTCTGGACGATATGGCCTTTAAGCTCAGGCATGTCATGGACCGGGTGAAAACCATCGAACCATCAAATGTCGCGGGGCAGGCCGAGGAGACCCCACCACCGCACTACTGAAACGCCCAACGGCGCATACTTCGACAGGCGAGATGGCTGCTCAGAGCGGCTAGAGCGGCTATTCCGGTTTAAATATCCCGATGACATTTTCTTTTTCCCGGGTCGCGCCGCTGACTTTCGCATCAGTCTGCGACTCGGCATAGCCACAGGCCACACATTCCAGCTTTTCCACATTGTTCTCAAAATACAGGGAAATGGTATCCAGTGCTTTGCACTTCGGACAGGTGGCGCCCGCGATAAAACGGCGCTTGGGTTGTTTTTGCATAGTGCCTCGCTTCGCTTTTGTTCAGTGCCATTATACAGGGAATTGGCGTGTAGATCAGAGCCCATGTTTTCACAGGATTTGATATCATAGCGGCCTTCAATTTCTGAGCACTGGAAGGGGCATGATAAAACTCACCGGCATAAGCCTGTTACGGGGCAGTAAGTTGCTGTTTGATAACGCATCTGCGCAGGTATTCCCTGGCCATAAAGTCGCGCTGATAGGCAGCAACGGCTGCGGTAAATCCAGCTTGTTTGCGTTGTTGCGACAGGAGCTTAGTCTGGATGCCGGGGAATGCAGTGTCCCTGATGACTGGCGTATCGTCAGTGTTGCCCAGGAAACGCCCGCCACTGACCGCCGTGCCATTGATTACGTGATTGACGGTGACAAGCACCTGCGCACGTTGCAGCAACGCCTGAAGGAAGCCGAACACAATGAAAACGGTGAGGCGATGGCGCTGCTACACGGACAGCTGGAGACTGCAGGAGCGTACGATGTGGATGCACGGGCATCCACAATTCTGGCCGGACTGGGATTTACTGCCTCGCAGCTTACCGCTCCGGTCTCTGATTTCTCCGGAGGCTGGCGCATGCGCCTGAACCTGGCGCAGGCGCTGCTATGCCCA
>CAZDUT010000297.1:0-2714 GCA_964508695.1 uncultured Alteromonas sp. | reverse complement strand
AACACTTTGTTGGACACGTGATGACGGAAAAGTTCAAAAAACTCACACTTTTTTTATCCGGCATTGTTGCGATGCTGCCGCTTGTTTTAGTGGGGTGCGCGACAACGCCACCAAAGAACATCAGCAACCTGTGCAGCATCTTTTACGAAAAGGATGATTGGTATGATGCGGCGGCAGATGCCCGGGACAAGTGGGGGGTCCCTATTCACGTGCCGATGGCAATGATGTATAAGGAAAGCTCTTTCAGGCATGACGCACTCCCCCCAAAAGATTATGTGTTTTTTGGTTTAATCCCCTGGGGGCGTGTCAGTTCGGCTTACGGTTACTCGCAGGCTAAAACTCCGACCTGGAGCGACTATGTGAGGGAGACCGGAAATAGTGGGGCTGACCGAGACGACTTTGACGCCGCAATTGATTTCATGGGCTGGTTTATCTACAAAACGTACCGTATCAATGGTATCTCTAAATGGGATGCGTACGCACAGTACCTGAATTATCACGAAGGGTGGGGTGGCTATAAACGGCGCAGTTACAACCGCAAGCCCTGGCTAAAGAAAGTGGCGGTAAAGGTAAAATCGCGATCGTTGCGTTATGCCACACAGCTTAAAACCTGTGAGGAAGATTTGCAGAAAAGCTGGTTCTGGAAACTATTTACCTAAAAATGTACGGGCCCACCAATGGGGCCCGTACCTGACGTCAAGCCAAGACCGTTTAGTTACCCAACGTCAAACAGGCGAGTTCATATTAATCGCAATGAGAATTGTTTTCAATTGTATTTTTGAGAAAGTTGTCTAATCTTTTTATCTCGCGCCACGGCATTGGTTCACACAATTTTGATGCAGATCAGAACAGTCTGTCTCTGACAGTTGCATACTTTACGTAACGCAACAGACAGGAGACTTTCCATGTTAACCAGTATGCTTTCCGATCCCGTCGTGTGGGGCTCGCTGCTCGGTATTTTTATCGTAGTGGTAATGATGATGTATTACACCTACCTGTTTATGCACAACAGTGCTGACGACAACAAATAGTAATGGATTATTGTTTGCCGGTGGGGCTGTCGATCTCAATGAGGATCAGAAGGGCAGCCTTGCCGCCATATTCTTTTGGCGCCTGATGAAAGGCCCGTACGTGAGGGTGCTGGACCAGGTAGTGCGGCAGTGCCTGCCTGAGAACGCCCGCACCAAAGCCATGCATGACCGACACACATTCAAAAAGCTGTTTGCGGGCGGCATGGATAAGGGCCGTTAACTCCTGTTTGGCGGCTTCCCGGGTCATGCCGTGCAGGTCGAGCATCAATTCGGGGGAGTAGTCGCCGCGGCGCAGTCGTTTCAAATTGTGCGCTGGCTCTTCTGGCCGGCAAAATCTTACAGGGCCCTCATCCGGGAGACGGGCTTCGTACATATCCGAAAAACTAAACGCAGCACTTTGCTGGCGAACGGCTGGAGCCGTGCCACTGGCCTGGCGTTTTTTGCGCTTAAGGCGCTGCTGCGCTGAGACATTAATTTTGTCCTGCTTAAGCGGCTTTACACCTGCCATTGCTGAGCGAAACTCATCCTCTTTCGGCTTTTCAACATGGGGCATTTTGCCTTTCGCATTTTTCAGTTCGTCGTAAAAATTGCTCATTTTACTCTGTCAGTAAAGATCTATGCGGATGGGTATAAGTTTAGGTATGATAACAGTTTTACATCTGCCCATGTAACAGAAGGCATATGACTGATAAATTTTACCTGCAGGAAGCCATTGACGACCTGCACACCGTACTGGACATGACCCGCTGGGCCGCCAGCCGCTTTAATGATGCGGCACTTTATTTCGGCCACGGCACCGATAACGCGTGGGATGAAGCAATAAGCCTGGTATTTCAGGCCCTCCATTTGCCTCACGATGCACTGAGTGTAACCGGCGAGAGCTTGTTTACTGCCCGGCTGACGCATTCAGAGCGAGAAAAAATCGCAGAGCTTGTGCTTAAGCGTGTTCAGACCCGGCTACCATTGCCGTATATCACCAACCAGGCCTGGTTTTGTGGCATGCCATTTTACGTTGATGAGCGGGTGTTAATTCCACGCTCACCGTTTGCAGAGTTAATCACCAAACGATTTGCGCCCTACCTGAACAGCGAACCCACGCATATTCTGGATATGTGTACGGGCGGCGGTTGTATTGCAATTGCAATGGCGCATACCTTTGATGAAGCAGAGGTGGATGCCGTTGATATCAGCAGCGATGCACTGGAGGTGGCAGAGCTGAATATACAGGAGCATCAGCTTGCACACCGTGTTTACCCGATAGAGTCTGACTTGTTTTCGAGTCTTGCCGGGCAGAAATATCAACTCATTGTGTCCAATCCACCATATGTCGATGCAGAAGATATGGCAGATCTGCCGGATGAGTATCATCACGAACCTGAAATGGCGGTGACGGCAGGGCAGGATGGTCTCGAACTGGTTGAACACATTTTGCGCCAGGCACCGGATTACATGACCGACGACGGTTTGCTATTTGTCGAGGTTGGGAACAGCGAAGTGCATATGGCACAACGTTTCCCCGGTCTTCAACTTGACTGGTTGGAATTCGAACAGGGTGGTCATGGCATCTTTGCTGTGTCCAAATCGACGCTTAGCCAATATTTTAATTCAGCAGACAGGTAACCATCATGCCGGGAAACAGTTTCGGAAAAGCCTTTACGGTCACTACCTTCGGTGAAAGCCATG
>CAZDUT010000296.1:0-2763 GCA_964508695.1 uncultured Alteromonas sp. | reverse complement strand
GACAGCAATGTGCTGACCTGCACCTCATTCGGATCGAAATGCTCGCGGTGTATACTTTGTGCTTTGAACACCAGGTCGTTAAACGGCATGGCGAAGAGCGCGTCAACCTCGGCTTTGGTCCAGTTGTTGCGAATGTGAGAATGCTGTGAGGTGCGGGGCACGGCGGTCATGGCCTTTCCTTTACTATTGATTAATGCTGGCTTAGTCTATGCGCGTCACTCGACTTGTCAACTCTGACCAATTGCAAACCTTTACTGGTGGTTACATTTTGAACAACATTGAATTTGACCGACAACATCTTTGGCATCCGTATACATCTGCGGTTTCGCCTTTACCCTGTTACGAAGTCACGGGGGCTCGTGAAGCAACCATCACACTGGCATCCGGAGAAACGCTCATCGACGGTATGTCGAGTTGGTGGGCCGCAATTCATGGATATAACCACCCACAGCTCAACGAGGCGGCGCACAAGCAGGTGGATGCATTCTCCCATGTCATGTTCGGTGGATTGACCCATGAGCCCGCGGTATCCCTGTGTCGCAAGCTGCTCGACATGGTCCCGGCCGGCCTATCAAGGGTGTTTCTGGCCGACTCCGGCTCAGTGTCAGTTGAGGTGGCCATTAAGATGGCTATTCAGTACTGGGCCTGTCAGGGTCGGGCCGAAAAGCACCGCATCGTTAGTCCCAGAAACGGTTACCATGGCGATACCTTCGCGGCAATGTCGGTATGTGATCCTGTTAATGGTATGCACAGTCTGTTTTCCAGTGTGCTGACCTCGCAAATTTTCGCGCCGGCGCCTCACACCCGCTTCGATCAGACCTTCAGTGAAGATGACATTTTGCCGCTGGAAGAACTTTTCGAGCAGCATCACCAAGAGGTGGCGGCCATGATCCTTGAACCCATTGTGCAGGGTGCGGGCGGCATGCGTATGTACCACCCTGAGTACCTGAGGCGCGCCAGACAGTTGTGCGACAAATACGACGTGCTGCTGATTTGCGATGAAATTGCCACCGGCTTTGGCCGCACCGGTAAATTGTTTGCCTGTGAACATGCCAGTATCAGTCCGGACATTATGTGTTTAGGAAAAGCCTTAACCGGCGGCTACATGACCCTTGCTGCCACGCTGTGTACCAACGATGTGGCGCTGGGAGTATGCCAGGGAGAGCCGGGAGTATTTATGCATGGCCCCACTTACATGGGAAACCCGCTTGCATGTGCCGTCGCCGGGGCCAGCCTGGATATCATTAACGAAGGACGCTGGCAAACGCAGGTGGCCAACATTGAGGGCTGGCTCACCGAGGGGCTGGCCCCCTGCAGGGATCTGCCTGCGGTGGCCGATGTTCGCATACTGGGCGCAATCGGAGTCGTTGAAACTCACCAGGCGGCGGATGTCGCCACTATTCAGCGGCATTTCGTCAGCCGCGGTGTATGGATCCGCCCTTTCGGCAAACTGGTATATATCATGCCACCGTATATTATTAGTGAAACGCAATGCAAAACGCTAACGTCAGCCATATATGACGCGCTTTGCTAGCTGGCGGCGCTAACACAACAGCAGTGTATGCCGGGGAGTGATTATGGGAATTGTAGTTCGGTTAGCAGACAAGCTGATTTTTTCGGCGCTGTTGCTTATCGCCCTGCAAATTCCTATTCTGGCTGATCATTACCGGCAATATCTGAGTGGTTTTATGGATGCCACAAAGCAGCAGGTGGCCGGCTATCAACGCCTTGCTGACGACTATGGCTACTCCTCAGTCGACGCCATGATTAAGGCGCTTGAATCGAATTCCGAAGCCCTTATCCGTTCCGATGCTGAAATCAAGCGACAGACGCTGGCTCAACTCAAAGAGCTTCAACGTGGCCTGTCGACGTTGCAGCAGGGACATTATTACGAGCAAGCCTGGTACATGTTTAACCCTGCGCAGGCCGATACGCTTAAGCGTGTACTGGATAACTTTGCGCCCTCTGTGCCCCTGACACCCACGGCCATAATTTACAGTGTTATTACCGCTATCCTGTTAAATTTACTGATCTGGCTGCCCTATTTTGGTGCATGCGGTTGTAAGAAGTTGTACCGTCGCTACCACAGCCACCCTACCCGTTCCCAGCACGAGACAAGGCATTGAATCACATATTTCACCGGGCGTTTTTCAAACAGGTATCAATTTTGCTACCTATGGTAGTGAGAACGTACCTCAAAGGGTTGGCCCATCAACTAGACTGATGGTATTGCCCGCTCAAAGAGGGCCAGAGTGAAGTAAGCGGTAAGTAAGGTAAGACAAATGACTAGTGAAGCAACGTTATTAGTAGGCAGAGTGTTGCAAATCCGAGACAAGTTAATGGCTAAGCGCCATTGCATTCCCACGTCCCTCAGAGGCGAATGGGACACACTCACAAAGAAAACCGCCTGTTTCGATGCGGGCAGTTTGTTCGACCATGCGGCAAAAGGTTCGGCGGCTAACAAGCCCACTACCTTTTCCGGAACTGTCAGTGACCTGGAGAACATGGTCTCCCAGCTGGATAGTTTAAACACACAGGTACAGCAGTCACAGGCACGACATTAAGCCCGCACTGCGGCTTAATTTACAGCGCCAGCGGACGGCGTACTGGTTTATTTCAGCAGTACCAGCGCGCGAACTTTGCGCTTGCCGTAACTGGCCAGACGCATGAAGTCATCGCGGGCAACAGGCAGGTGCTGGAATTCTACCGGCGGCTTGCCATCAGCATCAGGATCGTGCAGGTAAATATTATGGGCATCGAAAC
>CAZDUT010000295.1:0-2771 GCA_964508695.1 uncultured Alteromonas sp. | reverse complement strand
GCGCGCATATACATGGGCGCAAAAGATGTTGAACGCCAGGCGCCGAACGTGTTTCGGATGCGTTTAATGGGTGCTGAAGTGATCCCCGTCAATGCGGGTTCGGGTACATTAAAAGATGCCGTAAACGAAGCGATGCGTGACTGGTCAGGCAGTTATGAAGATGCCCATTACCTTTTAGGCACCGCCGCAGGCCCGCATCCCTTCCCGACTATCGTCAGAGAGTTTCATCGCATGATTGGTGAAGAGACCCGTGAGCAAATTCAGGAAAAAGAAGGACGCCTGCCTGACGCCGTGATAGCCAGTGTTGGTGGCGGCTCAAATGCCATCGGTATGTTTGCCGATTTCATCGAAACACCTGCTGTCAAATTAGTTGGTGTTGAGCCTGCGGGTAAGGGGCTGCATACCCACCAGCACGGGGCTGCCATCAGTTGCGGCAGCAAAGGTATTTTGCACGGTGCTTATAGCTTTATCATGCAAGATAAGGACGGCCAGATAGAAGAGTCCTACTCGGTTTCAGCCGGGCTGGACTATCCGGCGGTCGGCCCGCAGCACGCCTATTTACATGACACCGGGCGGGCCCAATATGTCGCCGTTACTGATCAAGAGGCGTTAAATGCCTTTCAGCTTCTGGCCCGTAAAGAGGGGATCATCCCTGCGCTTGAGTCCGCTCATGCCCTGGCTCACGCCCTGAATATGGCGGATGAGGCTAAGGAAGACACCATTTTGGTGGTCAATTTATCCGGGCGCGGGGACAAAGACCTGACCCATGTTCACAACATCCTAGGAGACGTAAAATGAGCCGCTACCAGCGTATGTTTGGCAAACTGGAAGAGAAAAACCAGGGGGCCTTTGTTCCTTTTGTCATGCTTGGGGATCCGGACCTGCAGACCTCTTTGGAAATCATCACAACCCTGGTGGAAAACGGTGCCGATGCGCTGGAGCTGGGGTTTCCCTATTCGGATCCGATTGCAGACGGCCCTACCATTCAGCAAGCCAGCATCCGTGCCCTGGCCCACCGCATAACGCCGACAGATTGCCTGAGTCTGCTTAAACAGGCGCGCCAGCGGTTTCCGGATATGCCGATTGGTTTGTTGCTATACAGCAACCTGATCATGGCTGCCGGGGTGGATAATTTTTACCGTCAGTTGCATGAAGCCGGGGTTGATTCGGTGCTGATTGCCGATGTGCCCATAAGAGAGCTGGCACCATTTGCCGCTGCTGCCCGCACTCACCAGATCCAACAAATTCTGATTGCCCCACCTAATGCCGATGACGACACCCTAAAAGCCATTGGCGAACAGTCCGAGGGATACACCTATTTACTCGGAAGAGCCGGCGTCACGGGCGCAGAAACTGCTGCGGCAATGCCCACAGAAGCCCTTATAAAACGATTAAGCCGTTACAATGTTGCACAGCCGTTGCTTGGCTTTGGCATCTCAAAACCACAGCAGGTCTCGGCCGCCATCCATGCCGGTGCCGCCGGAGCCATATCAGGATCAGCCACCATCAATATAATTGCTCAGAATCTTGATGATAAACCGAAAATGCTCTCTGAATTAGCTACATTTGTCAGTAAAATGAAACAGGCAACAGCAAAACAGGAATAATCCGTATGTGGTATATGATTCATGGGACAGACACACCCAACAGTCTGGCCAAGCGTCAACAGGCACGCCCGGCACACATTGAGCGGCTAAATCAGTTAAAAGAGGCCGGTCGCCTGTTGGTGGCCGGTCCCTTTCCGGCCATTGACAGTGAAGACCCGGATGTGGCGGGATTTACCGGTTCGCTGATCATCGCCGAATTTCCATCATGGGCCGACGCCCAGGCGTGGGCTGAAGCCGACCCTTATGCCACCGCCGGGGTCTATGCTGAGGTGGTCGTCAAACCCTTTAAAAAAGTGTTACCCTAAACCCATGTTAACCATTAGTAATAACGTCTCAATCCCGCTTGAGGAAATCGAACTGAGTGCCATTCGTGCACAGGGCGCGGGCGGGCAGAACGTCAATAAAGTCGCCAGTGCGGTGCACCTGCGATTTGATATTGTTAACTCATCTCTGCCCGAGGTATATAAAACCCGGTTGCTGTCGAGCAATGATAGTCGCATAAGTCGCGAGGGTGTACTGGTCCTCAAAGCGCAGCAGTTTCGCACCCAGGAGCAAAACAAAGAAGATGCATTGGCGCGTCTGCAGGCTATCGTAAAACAGGCGGGCATCGTGCCAAAGGCACGTCGCCCCACCAAACCCACTAAAGCCTCTCAGAAAAGACGGATTGAAAAGAAAAAAGTTCAAGGACAACGTAAAAAGCTACGGGGTAAGATTGATTTTTGAGGCCGTGTTTACCTGATTAGACACGTCGTCTCCCATCGCGTGTCTGCCACGCCCCACTCCTTTAGAATAATTTATTTATAAATCAACAACTAAGTCAGTTGTGCGGCATTTCTATGAGATATCGCTTTAGTAAATCCATCAGCGCCCGATAACAAAGCATAGCCAAGAGGAGAAACGCCATGCATCGTGCGCGGTCTAAGTTTATGACATCAGTCAAGAAAAAAGCACTTAAGAGTTTAGCCCTGACGGGTTTTACCACGTTGTTTTTAACGGCCTGTATTCATAGCTTTGAAATGGATGTGCCACGCTTTGCTGACGCTGCGTCTTTGCGCGTTTCGAAAGATACCCTTAAGACCGTGAACCGCGTGTTTTATGCCAACTTTAAATATGGTGAGTGGCGCTACCAGGGTGCTCATGCACAGGCTGGTCAGATAAACGCTT
>CAZDUT010000294.1:0-2775 GCA_964508695.1 uncultured Alteromonas sp. | reverse complement strand
GTTCTTAGTCAGCCAACTGGCGCCTGTCATGGTCAGGCCCAAACAGCTGTTAAGAGTAACCAACCTTCCTATCTGGGGTACGGTGAGCCACCTGGGCGTTGCTGAAATTCATAAAAAGAATCGTGTAAGACTCTTTTTCTTCCTGTCATCCACAGGCGCAATTTTCGCGATGTATGGGGCACTTATGGCCGCAGAAATTATGAACATTGATCTGTTACGGGGTGTTCTATGACGCGTAATACAATAGAAAAAGCCCTGCAGAAGCAACGTGAAGCGCAGGAAAAACAACGTCAGGAAGCTCAAACTAAGCAAGCGGAGTCGCCTCAACAGGATATGTCGGCGACGTCACCGGAGCCAGCCCCAGCGCCAGCTCCCAAGGCGCCAGCCGCTCCGGCCAAGCCTGCAGTTAAAAAGGGCGCCAAAACGCTGACGGCACACGACCTGCCACCGTTTGAAATTGATACCAAACGTTTAAGTGAAAGTGGCCTGGTCGCACTTGAAGGTAACCGCAAAGCCATTAATGAAGAATTTCGTGAAATTAAGCGAAAACTTATTGCCAACGCGTTTGGTAAAATGGCGAAAACCTTGAATAACCCTAATATCATTATGGTTTCAAGTAGCCGGCCTTCAGAAGGGAAAACATTTACCGCGACCAATTTGGCGCTGAGTATCGCCTCCGAGCAGGACAAAACGGTGTTGTTGGTCGATGCCGATGTGCTTCGTCCGAATGTGCTGAACACGCTTGGTGTTGAGGCGCGCCCCGGTCTGATGGAATACCTCACTGGCGATGTAGACGACATCGCCGATGTTTTATATCCGACCAATATCGACAAACTGAAGGTCATACCGGCCGGTAAAGCCCATCATTTGTCTACGGAACTGCTCGCCAGCCAGAAAATGCATGATACGGTGGATGAGTTTGCAAACCGCTACCCGGATCGCGTAGTGATTTTCGACACGCCGCCATTGATTGGCATAAACGAGTCGGCGATTCTGGCAAACTTTGCCGGACAGGCTGTGATAGTGGTTGAAGAGGGTCACACCAAAATTTCGGACATTAAGAATGCTGTAGAGGGGCTAAACCCTGAGATGGCAATCGGTTTTGTTGTGAATAAATCGGTGCATATAGACTCCGAGGGAGTTGGATACTATGGCTACTATTACTCAGAACGCAGTGATTAATATCAACCAACGTTCTGATTCAAACACACGGTTACTGACGGGCGCTTGCCTGGCAGTGACCCTGTGTTCAGCCACTGCATCAGCAAATGTGGATGTGCAAAGCGCCGTCAGTGCTGATGCCATTTATCAGAATGTCAGTGTGCCCGAGCAGGACTCACGCTCACTGACAACGTTTACTCTCGAGCCGACCGTCACTGCGACCTACCAGTCAGCGGACGTCAGTGGCTTTGTGAACGGCAATGTGGTTTACCTGGATCGGGATCGTGACTCACTGAGTCGCGAGGATACCTATGCGGAGTACAGTTACAGCGGTCAGTGGATGCCGCTTGACAACTTGCTGATGCTTCAGGCCAGTGGCGCCGTCAACTACCAGAATGCGACGGCGGGCAATTATCTGGTCTCTGACTTTGTCAGCAACTCTCAAAATCTGGCCAAGACACGCTCTAACCGCTATTCGGCTACCGTGCAACTTGATCAGGGTGACTGGATTCGGGGCGGCGGTACGCTTGCTTATGCAACAGTAAGCGGAGATCGCCCGGCTTCAGGCGCGAATAATCGCCTTGATAGTGAAACCTACATTTCAGAAGGCACGCTGCGCAACGGTGAGAATGCCACCCGTCTTTTCTGGACAGCTAACGGCAGTTACCAAAAAACCGATGGCAACAGTCTGCAGGCAAACCGGGGAGACTTTATTTCCCGGCGCGGGTCAGGCAATGTCGACCTGATGGTATTTGATAACTGGGGTATTCGTGCAACCGCCACGCATGAGGCCAATCAAATTACCGACCGAACGGATACAAGCAGCCGCATCCGGCAATTTGAAACCTATGGCGCCGGGATAGTCTATCGTCAGTCGGAGGGGCGTTATATTGCAATAACCGCTAACCGTACTGAGTCTGACATCGTGGAGGAGGAAGAGGACGAGTTTATCGGCGGTGATTTACGCTGGGCGTTCAGTTCCCGCACTCGCCTGGCTGCCAGCTATGGTCGGCGTTTCTATGGTGATGCAGCGAACGTCTCCTTTAATTATAACAGCAAGCACCTGCGGGCCTCTGTAGAGTATAACGAGAATGTAACCAATACCTCTCGTTTGCTGTCAGACCCACAAAACCTCGGAGTGTTTATCTGTCCGGTAAATGCGAACGGGTTTGCGGACTGTTTTCAGCCAGCCAGCCTGGATTATCAGCCAACGCCTGAAGAAGTCGCCATCGACGTCGTTGTGCCGAACATCGAGTTCGATGACAACATTATCCTGAGGCGCAGTGGTTATGCACAAATCGGCTATTCCTTCTCGCGTTTGAACTTTGGTATTTTTACCCGCTATTCAGAAGATGACTATCTGGACCAGGAACGGATCAGAGAAACTGTGGCAACCGGGGTTACGCTCAACTACCAGGTAGGAAGCTTTACTAACCTTACATCACGCATTGAGTTTGCCGAAATTGAGCAACAGGCAGAAAACTTTGAAAGTGGTACCAGTGATAACCTGAATGCGAATGTAACGTTAACGCACCGCGTCGGCCGTCATCTGAGTACTAATTTCAGGGTGGCCTATATAAAGAAAGAAGGTGACTTGTCCAGAGGCAGTGTGTT
>CAZDUT010000293.1:0-2808 GCA_964508695.1 uncultured Alteromonas sp. | reverse complement strand
GTATGCTGGAAAAGAGCGTCACCGATTTAACTGAATTTCAGTTAAGTCAGGGTCGTACCGGACTGGGTTTATTCTTTGCGCGACTGATTGCGGCAGCGCATAGCCAGGGCACATTAAGCGGCGAGATTTCACTGTCAAATGGTGGTACGCTTGGCGGCAGTGTGTTTGAGGTAAAAATACCGTAACTGCGGCCGATATAGTACATTAGGCTCAGTTTCATATTGCTTCGATTGATGCATAAACCGGGATTGCCACCGGATACAATAAAAAAGGCCCTTGGGATAGGAAGCGAAATTCACGATGTTCACGATAATAATAATTCTTATAGTACTGCTTGTGGTGGCAGCAATTTTTATTAATGCCTACCAGCAGCACCGTGCCAAAGTAGAAGCAGAGCGCCGCGCAGAAGCTGCCAAACAGCGCACAATTGTTGATGAAACTGAGAATGTCATAATGGCGTGCGCCAACATGCCAGTCTCACAGCGTCTGATGGCGATCCTGCATCAGCGGGTAGCCAATGCCCTGAAGGTAATGAACGACCTCAGCAGCTCTGCGGAAATTAAGCAGCGCCTCAAAGACGCCTCAAAGCAACCCTCTCCGGAGCAGGCTGATCCCACATCACCGAGCCTGAATGAATTTGTCCTGCCCGACAGTGACAAACTGATTATTCAGTATATTCAGGCAGTCAAAAAGCTACGTATTCTGTTACGCTCTGAGCACAGCAAGGGAAAAATTGATACCAAAACCTATGTCGACGAAGAGCGCCATCTTGAGCGCCTGCAATTAAAAATTAACGTAGAAACCCTGGTTAAGCGCGGCCGTGGTGCCCTGGCAGCCGGTATGCTTGGGTCTGCGCGCCAGTATTTTGAAAAAGCAATCATGGCACTGGAGAATCAGTCAAACCCTGATGATTACACCACGTCACGCCTGACAACGCTTAAAAATTCGTTATCCGATATTCAGGACAACCTGAAAAGTGCCAACGCTGAAGACCGCGCCCGACGCCGTGAACAAGAGCGCGATGAACTTGACGAGCTGTTTGCCCCCAAGAAAAAATGGTAATCAACTACTGACTCCGCCTGATTCCAGGCATTGCGACCAGAGTGTTTGTGCAGCGACTGACAAACTGCGGCGCGATGCCTTAATCATTCCCACACGTTTGACCAGCGGTCTGCCCTCAATAGCCAGACAACGCAGTCCCCTCGCCTCCATTTGAGGAGCACAAAGAGACGGGACGATTGAGATCCCTAACCCTTGCGCTACCAGTTGCCCCACCGATCCCAGCTGCCCGGTTTCAGCCACTACGGACAACGCGCCGTATTCTGCAGTCCGCTCTTCTGTCCATTTTCTTACGGCTGAACCGCGATTCATAATAATAAACGGGTACTGCAGGCAGGTTTTTAAACTCACCGACTGTTGCACTGCTAACGCATGGGAGGCGTCAACCACAACTACAAAGCTGTCATCAAATAACGGCTGAAAGGCCAATCCTTCTTCATTTTCTGGCTCGAAGGTAAAGCCAATTTCTGCGCGACCCGACAATACCGCGTCGATCACAGACTCCATAACAACATCGAGCACTCGCAGACGAATGTTGGGATGGGCCTGATGGTAGTCGCGGATCATCATCGGCAATCTGGAGTCAGTGAAAGAAGGCATTGCGGCAATGGTGAGCTTTCCCTGGCGCATGGAGAATAAATGCTGCATGTCATCAAACGCGTCATCCCAGTCGTTAATTAAGCGACGGGCGGTAGGAAGCAGCGTTTCTCCTTCGGGCGTTAGCTGAATACGCCGTGTGCTGCGACTAAACAGTTTTCCACCCAACTGTTCTTCCATTTTTTTTATCGCAGAGGATAAAGCCGGTTGGGTGACGTGTAATTTCTCGGCGGCTTCCGCAAAGGTCGCAGACTCGGCAACGCGCAGAAATGCCAGCATGTTTCGGTATGATATCGCCATTATTAGTAAATTTATTTTATTAATACTGATATAAAATTAATTTTACAAAATTAACACCTTCACTGATACTTTTTTTCGTTAACTAAATATTCACAGGAGGATCTATGTCCGGTTTCGATAAAGTCGTAACCAGTTATGAAGACGCAATGGAAGGATTGCGTGACAACATGACGGTGATTGCTGGCGGCTTTGGTTTGTGTGGTATCCCTGAAGGGCTGATTGCTCAGATTAAGAAAATGGGCACCAAGGGATTGACCGTTGTGTCTAACAACTGTGGTGTTGATGGGTTTGGCCTTGGCATCCTGCTGGAAGATAAGCAGATCAAGAAAATGGTTTCGTCCTATGTGGGTGAAAATGCGCTGTTTGAAAAGCAACTGCTGGCAGGTGAACTTGAGGTAGAACTGACTCCTCAGGGTACGCTGGCTGAGAAAATGCGTGCTGGCGGCGCCGGTATTCCTGCATTCTTTACGGCCACCGGTTATGGTACTCCGGTGGGTGAAGGCAAAGATGTTCGTTATTTTAATGACCGCCCGTATATCCTCGAAGAATCGGTTACCGGTGATTTCGCCATCGTGAAAGCGTGGAAAGCCGACCGGTATGGTAACTGTATTTACCGTCATACCGCACAAAACTTTAACCCAATGGCAGCTACAGCCGGAAAAATAACCGTTGTGGAAGTGGAAGAGATCGTCGAGCCAGGCGAACTTGAACCTTCGCAAATTCATACGCCGGGCATTTTTGTTGACCGGGTTATCAAAGGTACATTCGAAAAACGTATTGAACGCAAAGTCACATCAGAGGGGGCGCAATAATATGGCACTGACACGTGAACAAATCGCAATGCGCGTCGCA
>CAZDUT010000292.1:0-2811 GCA_964508695.1 uncultured Alteromonas sp. | reverse complement strand
GGGTGCAGACTACGACACGTTTTAAAGAGGGTCTGTTCAGACCCTCTCACTTATTTAATATTTAAATGCTGAGGAATTGAAAAATGGCAGTGACTGCAGCACTAGTTAAAGAACTGCGCGAGCGCACAGGCGCAGGCATGCTTGATTGTAAAAAAGCGCTGGTTGAAACCGATGGTGACATTGAGCAAGCCATTGAAAATATGCGTAAATCTGGTCAGGCAAAGGCCGCTAAAAAAGCAGGTCGTATTGCTGCTGAAGGCGTTATCCTGACAAAAGTCGACGGCAATCGTGCAACCATGCTTGAGCTGAACTGTGAAACTGACTTCGTTGCGCGTGACGACAGCTTCCTGAAGTTCGGTAACGAACTGCTGGAACTGGCCGCAGAAAAGAACATCAACGACGTTGAAAGCCTGAACGATGCAGACCTGAACGGTCAGAAAGTGTCAGAAGTTCGCGAAGCGCTGGTTGCGAAAATCGGTGAGAACATCGGTCCGCGCCGTGTTATCAACGTTGAAGGCGACACTCTGGGCGCGTATGTCCACGGTGGCCGTATTGGCGTTATCACTATTCTTGACGGTGGGGATGAAGAGCTGGCGAAAGACGTTGCAATGCACGTTGCCGCTGCCAACCCGCAGTACGTTAAACCTGAGAACGTACCTGAAGAAGTGGTCGAGAAAGAAAAGTCTATCCAAATCGAAATCGCAATGCAGTCTGGTAAGCCTGCAGAGATTGCCGAGAAAATGGTTGCCGGCCGCATGAAGAAATTCACCGGCGAAGTCAGCCTGACAGGTCAGCCTTTCGTGAAAGATCCTTCAATCAATGTGTCTGAATTGTTAAGCAACAACAATGCAGACGTTATCAACTTCGTTCGTTTCGAAGTAGGTGAAGGCATCGAGAAGAAAACTGAAGACTTCGCAGCAGAAGTTGCAGCGCAGATGGAAGCGGCGAAGAAATAATTGCGCCGTTTGGCTTTTGCAAGTTGCGATAGTCAGATACACTACGAGCACCTCTTCGGGGGTGCTTTTTTATAACGATTGAAAGGCGAATCGGTTTGTCAGAGGCTTTTTAACGCCCTGTTAATCAATAAAAAGTTTGCGACAAGCCGAGTCACGAGGACATATCTAACAATGAGTATCACACCGAAATCAGCATACCGTCGCATACTATTGAAACTAAGTGGCGAAGCCCTGATGGGAAAAGAAGGCTTCGGTATCGACCCGAAAGTGCTTGATCGCATGGCTCAGGAAATCAAGGAGCTGGTAGAACTGGGCGTTCAGGTCGGGCTGGTAATTGGTGGTGGTAACCTGTTTCGCGGCGAAGGACTGGCGAAAGCCGGCATGAACCGCGTGGTGGGCGATCACATGGGTATGTTAGCCACGGTAATGAACGGCCTGGCGATGCGTGATGCGCTGCACCGTGCATTTGTTAATGCCCGCATGATGTCTGCCATTCCGCTAAATGGTGTATGTGACGCATACAACTGGGCGGAAGCCATCAGTTTGCTCAAATCTGGCCGTGTGGTCATCTTTTCAGCCGGTACCGGCAACCCGTTTTTTACCACTGACTCAGCCGCGTGTTTGCGCGGTATTGAAATTGAGGCGGATGCCGTACTGAAAGCCACAAAGGTCGATGGCGTTTACAGCGATGACCCGGTTAAAAACCCGGATGCGACGCTGTACGATCACCTAAGCTACCAGGAAGTGCTTGAAAAAGAGCTGAAGGTCATGGATCTGTCAGCCTTCACTCTGGCGCGAGATCATGGCCTGCCCATTCGTGTGTTCAATATGAACGAACCCGGCTGTCTGAAACGTGTTGTGATGGGTGAGAAAGAAGGTACGCTCATCGATAGCGCCGAATAAACCAATTAGCTATAGCCAAATAGGAAACAAACTGTGATTGATGAGATAGAAAAAGATGCGCGTGAGCGTATGGAAAAAAGCATCAGCGCACTGAAGAGCCAGTTGAGTAAAATTCACACCGGCCGTGCACATCCCAGCCTGCTGGATGGCATTATGGTGCCATATTACGGTGTGGATACACCTTTGAAGCAGGTGGCAAATGTCGTGGCAGAGGACAGCCGCACGCTGGCGTTGACAGTGTTTGATAAGAGCGCAATCCCTGCCGTTGAAAAAGCGATTATGCAAGCGAATCTGGGGCTTAACCCGATGAGTGCTGGTGCAGCGATTCGGATTCCTCTGCCGCCATTGACGGAAGAACGTCGTAAAGACCTTATCCGCGTGGTAAGAAACGATGCAGAGCAAGGCCGTGTTGCAATCCGTAACATTCGCCGTGATGCAAACAGCGATGTGAAAGAGCTTCTGAAAGAAAAAGAGATCAGTGAAGATGAAAGTCATGCGGCGGAGGAAAATATCCAGTCGCTGACCAATGACTTCATCAAGCAGGTTGACGCAGTCCTCGCGGATAAAGAAAAAGAGTTGATGGAAGTCTGATTTAAAGGATGATAGTGAAGCGGTCAACGACATCAGGCAAGCCGGACAACGAGCCGGCTATGCCTACAGGTCCTCGTCATGTTGCCATTATTATGGATGGCAATGGACGCTGGGCACAAAAGAAAGGCAAACTGCGGACATTCGGGCATCGTGCTGGTGTTGAGGCGGTGCGTGCAGGTGTACGGTTTGCCCGCAAGGCAGGCATCGAGTCGTTGACCTTATTCGCGTTTTCGAGTGAAAACTGGAAGCGACCTGAAGAAGAGGTCAGTGTACTGATGGAACTCTTCAACCTGGTCCTCAACAGTGAAGCCAAGCGCCTGAATAAAAACGGCGTGCGACTGAAAGTGATTGGTGATGTCGA
>CAZDUT010000291.1:0-2841 GCA_964508695.1 uncultured Alteromonas sp. | reverse complement strand
AAACAATTCTGGTAAATCCGGTCTGCAAGTTTACAGATATCAGCGATATCGAGAACCTGTTAGTACAGGAAGGGATCCGGCTAACCGATATTGCTGATATCGCCTATGAGATCCCCGAACGCAATGAAGGTCGGCACCTGGATCGCACGTTTGCAGTGGGCTTCAATGTGTTCCGTGAATCCGGCAGCAACCTGGTAGACGTGTCAGACCGGGTAATGCGTGTGATCGAACGTGCCGAAGAGGATCCGGAGTTCCGGGGCATCAACCTGTTTGTCATGGACGATATCGCAGACAGTGTTACCTCTTCGTTGTCTGACCTGGTCATGGCAGGTCTCATCGGCGCAGTATTGTCAGTCATCGTGTTATTTGCTTTTTTACGGCAGCTGTCAACAACCCTGATTGTGGTGCTTTCTGTGCCCTTTTCAATTTGTATTACCTTGGGGGTAATGTACCTGACAGGGTACACACTCAACATACTGTCCCTTATGGGGCTGATGCTGGCAGTGGGTATGCTGGTCGATAATGCGGTGGTCATCACTGAGAGTATTTTTCAGGAGCGCCAGCATGATCCTAATGCCCGTGAAGCGACGCAGCGTGGTGTGGGCAAGGTCAGCCTGGCGGTTATTGCCGGCACAACCACCACGGCCATCGTATTTTTGCCGAATATTGTTGGTGTCAAAATTGATGTCACGGTGTTTCTTGAGCATGTGGCTATTGCCATCTGTATTTCCCTTTTTGCATCACTGGTGATTGCCCAGACCCTCATTCCGCTGTTAAGCGAGAAATTAAACGTGCCGGTGCAGAAAACCACTGACCGGCCTGGTTATATCACCCGCTATGGACGTATTCTTAACTGGACGCTGCATCACCAGGGGAAAACCGCGTTCATCGCTGTACTTATTCTTGCCAGTACCGCCCTGCCGCTGTCGGTGGTCAGTGGTGACGATGAGGGGAACAATAACCAGGAGCGCATTTGGCTTAACTACCATATAACCCAAAACTACCAGATGGATGAGGTCGAGAAGACCGTAAACAAAATGGAAGCATACCTGTATGCCAATCAGGAGGCTTTCCATATCAAACAGGTTTACTCCTATTTTGAAGCCGGTCATGCGGTAAGCGGGATTACACTGAATGAAAATTTGCCGATTACTGTCGCCGAATTAAAAGAAAAGATCCGGGCCTCTATGCCGGGCTTCGCACGCGCTCGCCCGTCGTTCCAATGGGATTCGGGTAACGGTGGAGGCGTTCGTCTGACCCTGCTCGGTGAATCATCCGGTCGCCTGCTGACGCTGTCTGAAGATATTGTTCCCATGTTATCAGCCATTAAGGGGCTGGAGGATGTGCGTGCTGATACCGGCTCCACCCGCGACGAACTGCAAATCCGCATAGACCGCGAAAAGGTAAATCGCCTTGGACTGAATGTGAACGATATTGCCGGGCTTGTCGGTACCGCGCTGCGAGGTACCAATCTGCGTACGTTCCGCTACGGTGATGCCGGCGAAGTGGCCGTACGCCTCATGTACGGCGAGGATGTGCAGTCTTCGGTGAATGCTCTGAAGAACGTAACCATTTCTACCGCTGGTGGTGTACGTACATCGCTTTCCATGATCGCTGATATTACGGTGCAGCCACAACTGTCAAAAATTGACCGCAATTATCGCCAGACAGCATTAACAATTGGTGCCAACTTAACGGATGATTTGACCATAGAACAGGCGCGCGAACGGATTCAAAAGGTAATGGAGTATGTCGCATTGCCTGCTGGCTATAACTGGACACTGGACGGCAGCTTCCAGCGTCAGGATGAAGCCAATGCCGTTATGCAAATGAATATGCTGCTGGCAATTTGTATGATTTATGTCGTAATGGCAGCATTATTCGAGTCGCTGCTGTTGCCGACCGCCGTGATTACGTCCCTGCTGTTTTCTTTTACCGGTGTGTTCTGGGCATTCATGCTGACCGGCACACCAATGTCAATCATGGGCATGATTGGCATGCTGATCCTGATGGGCATTGTGGTCAATAACGGGATTGTGCTTGTCGATCGGATAAACCAGATGATCAACGGAGGCGTGTCGCTATACACAGCGGTGTCAGAAGGGTGTCAGGATCGTATCAGACCCATCCTTATGACCGTAGCTACAACCGTTCTGGGGCTCGTTCCACTGGCAGTGGGCAGCACGCGCATCGGTGGCGATGGCCCTCCCTACTCGCCGATGGCCATCGCCATCATAGGTGGACTGTTATTTTCCACCCTGACCAGCCTGTTTCTGGTCCCGCTGGCCTATGTGCTGCTGCTTAAATTGCGCTTTCATACCCAACGTATGGTGGCTAACAGTCGCGCTAGGGTATCCCGTTGGGTACGGATATGAACCCAGCAAAACGCGCCAACAGTAGCCATGTTTAGACTGGTCAGGGCCAGGTTTAACTAACCCTGCCAGTCGCTTAAACATGCGCATGTTAATTACGTGAGATCAGATAACGATGAACCGATGCTGCGTCGCGCTGCACAGAAAACTCGATAAGGCTTGTGCCATTGCATGTCAGTCCATCCTCGGCGGTTACCAGTCGTAATACTTCACGCTGTGTTCCCCCGATGACGCCAACACTGCGCGCCAGGCTGGTTCGCATGGCCCTTACGTCATCCATTACAATGGCTTTGCAGAAACTTGAAAACTGCGTGTCACATACAAAGCGGTACTCTTTCTCTGGTGTCGCAGCGAATGCACTAGCACTCACCAGCGTCGCACCCAGAATTGCGGTCAGTGTATTGCGAAGTTTCATTATGTATTCCTCAGTCAATAGAACAAAATGCGTCATTACCCAGCAGAGCAAGTG
>CAZDUT010000290.1:0-2867 GCA_964508695.1 uncultured Alteromonas sp. | reverse complement strand
TATGTCGAAACGTGCTGCAGAGATGATGCGCGATGACAGTGAAGCGATGCCGCCTGTGCGCGTTTCAGATGTGGAATCGGCGCAGCAAGAGATTCTTGCTATTGCCCGACGTATGGCAGATTCCGGAGAACTATTACTCTCTGGCGGCGCTGACGAATTCTTATAATCTTTATTGCCCTGTGTTCTCCTGACACAGGGTATCTTCACTTCCAATCAAATACACATAATCGAACATAAATAGGTACGCCATGGCTATCGATAGAAAACGTGGATTTATCCGTCCCGATGACGAAGATGCGATGATCGAACCGCAACGCTGGGGGCTGCCTGATTATGGCGAACCAAAGGCGAAGCAAGCCAAACAGACGGCGTTTAATTACGATCCGGGCTGGGTGCCTAGTTTTGATGAACCTGAAGAAGAACAAGTCCTTGAACTGACTGAAGAGCAGATAGAGCTCATCAAGCAAGGGGCTTATCAGGAAGGTTTGTACCAGGGCCAAGAAGCGGGCTTTAAGCAAGGCTATGATAAAGGCAAAGAAGAAGGCCTTCAGGCCGGACATGCTGAAGGATTAGAACTCGGTAAAGCGGAAGGCGTGAGTGTCGGACAGGAGTTCATTCAGCAGCAGGTTGAAGTCTTTATGAATATGGCCAATCAGTTTGCCCAGCCTCTGGAGCTGATGAATGCTCAGGTTGAAAAGCAGCTGGTGGACATGGTGCTATGCCTTGTCAAAGAAGTTGTTCATGTTGAAGTCCAGACTAACCCACAAATTATTCTCGATACTGTTAAGCAATCGGTAGAAGCACTACCGATCTCCGGCCATCCCATTACTTTACATCTCAATCCGGAAGATGTGGCCATCATTCGCTCAGCCTATGGCGAGCAAGACTTAGATTGCCGCAACTGGACTCTGGTCGCTGAGCCTTCACTTAACCGGGGCGATGTACAAATCGAAGCCGGTGAGTCGAGCATTCACTACCGTATGGAAGAACGTATCAAGAGCGTGCTGCAGAGCTTCTGTGGCGCAAACCGTCACCAAGAGGGCGAGTAACAAATGTTAGCGCTCGCCGACCGCCTGAAAAACTACAAAGTCGAAGGTTTAACCACGAGGCCTGTTGCGTCCGGGAAACTGGTGCGTGTTATTGGTCTGACGCTAGAAGCGACAGGGTGCCGTGCTCCCATCGGCAGTTTATGCCTGGTCGAGACCATGTCCGGTCATATGGAGGCTGAAGTGGTGGGTTTCTCAGGTGATAACCTGTTTCTGATGCCAAGTGAACAAATAACCGGTATTTTGCCCGGCGCGAAAGTTACCCCACTGACCAGTGATGCAGGTTTACCTGTGGGAATGGAGCTACTTGGACGGGTGATCGACGGTGTAGGTAATCCCCTGGACGGACTGGGACCTATTTATACCGAACAACGCGCTTCATTCAATGCGGAACCCATCAACCCGCTGGCGCGAAAGCCTATCTCTGAACCTCTTGATGTCGGTCTGAAAGCGATCAACGGATTATTGACGGTCGGTAAAGGTCAGCGTATTGGCCTGTTTGCAGGTTCTGGTGTGGGTAAATCAGTTACACTGGGCATGATGACCAGAGGTACTACTGCACAGGTTGTTGTTGTCGGTCTGATTGGTGAGCGTGGACGAGAAGTAAAAGAGTTCATTGAAGAGATCCTGGGTGAAGACGGACGTCGACGCTCTGTTGTTGTCGCGGCACCTGCGGATTCGTCGCCACTGATGCGTTTAAAAGGCTGTCAGACAGCACTTACCATTGCCGAATATTTCCGCGATCAGGGTCTGGATGTTCTGCTCTTAATGGACTCGTTGACCCGTTTTGCTCAGGCTCAGCGTGAGATCGCTTTGTCTGTTGGTGAGCCACCTGCAACCAAAGGTTATCCACCATCGGTATTTGCCAAGCTTCCCGCACTGGTTGAACGTGCAGGTAACGGCGGTCCGGATCAGGGCTCAATCACAGCTTTCTTTACGGTCCTTACAGAAGGGGACGATCTGCAGGACCCAATAGCGGATGCTTCGCGGGCAATTCTTGATGGTCACATTGTACTTTCACGCGAAATGGCGGATGCCGGCCACTACCCTGCGATTGATGTTGAGAAGTCGGTCAGCCGGGTTATGCCTCAGATCACGACTGAAGAGCATGTACTGATGTCGAAAGCGGTACGACAAGTGCTGTCGATTTGCCGTAAAAATCAGGATTTGGTTTCAATTGGCGCTTATAAGCCGGGTACCGATCCGGCCATTGATGGCGCATTCACGATTAAGCCGAAGCTAGATGAATACCTGCAACAGCGCATGAAAGAATCCGTACCTTATGACATGTGCGTCAATATGCTGAAAAGCTTGTTAGGTGGGTAATAGCGCATGAACAACGCAATGGAATTTCTGCTTGAACAAGCCAAAGAGCGGGAAGATCAAGCCGTATTGGCCCTGAACAAAGCGCGCACCGAGCTCGAAGATTACTATCGCCAGGTTGAGCAAATTGAAAAATACCGTCTCGACTACTGCCAGCAGCTGGTTGACCGAGGGCAGGCAGGGTTAACTGCGAGTCAGTATGGGCATTTAAACCGGTTTCTTACTCAGCTTGATGAAACGCTGTCAAAGCAGAAACAAGCGGAGAGCCATTTTAAAGAACAGGTTGAAAATGGTCAGGAGTACTGGCTGAAAATGCGTAAAGAAAGGATGTCCTACGAATGGATGATTGAAAAGCGCGTTAAAGAGAAACAAGTGGCCGAAGCAAAGCGTGAGCAGAAGCAAATGGATGAGTTCTCGATTCTTCTTTACAGCCGGAAGAGTCATCCATTCTAAGGTGGTATTTTAAGTGTCCTGACTTACCTTTAGCTCGTACTCTCA
>CAZDUT010000289.1:1849-2978 GCA_964508695.1 uncultured Alteromonas sp. | reverse complement strand
GCAACGTTTTCGTGATCGTGGTTGTACTTGTCTCTATCGTTATTGCCTGTCTGATTGGTTATGTCACCGTACGCGCCATTACCCGTCCGCTGAACCGGGTTAATGAGCTGCTTAACATCGCATCGTCAGGTGATCTGACACATACCATGGACGACTCTGCCCAGGATGAATTTGGGCAGCTGGCCCGCAACTGTAATAAGTTGATTGGTAACCTCAAAGAGCTGATTGCCGGTATTAATGCACGGGCTGACCAGCTGGCCGCGGCCTCAGAGCAAACGTCGACGGTGACAACCCAGGCCACGCATTCTATACAGAATCAGAAATCACAAATTGCCCAGGTTGCAACAGCCACCACCGAAATGCACTCCACTTCGCAACTGGTTATGCAAAATGCGGAAGATACCCTTAATCAAATCCGTCACGCGGATACTGAGGCAGAAAACGTACGCAAGATTTCACTGGAAAACAAACATACCATTGAAACCCTGGCACGCGATGTTGAAGATGCGTCAGATGTAATTAACAAACTTCATCAGGACAGTGCCAGTATCGGCGGTATTCTTGATGTAATTCGCGGCGTTGCCGACCAGACTAACCTGCTGGCACTGAATGCCGCCATTGAGGCTGCCCGCGCCGGAGAACAAGGCCGAGGCTTTGCCGTTGTAGCAGATGAGGTGCGCACCCTTGCCAGCCGTACGCAGGAGTCCACGCAGGAAATCAACGATATGATTGAGGTGCTGCAGGCAGGCGCCGAGCGTGCAGTGGCGGTGATGGACCAGGGTAAAGAACAGACTGCCCTGTGTGTTGAGCAAACTGATCGCGCGACCAAGGCGCTGGATATTATCTCTGAGGCGGTTCACAAGGCCCACGATGTCAGCTCACAAATCGAGCAGTCGGCCCGTGAGCAAAACACCGTGTCGCAGGAAATCAGCGAGAAGCTGGAAACCATTGTTGGCATTGCTGAGGAAACCACCTCCAGTGCACAGCAAACCTCGGACTCCAGTAACGAAGTGGCTCGCCTGGCGGACGAACTTCAGCAGTCCATCAGACAGTTTAAAGTTTAACCACACAAAAAGGGCGCTTCCGCGCCCTTTTTTATTGTCTGCCGAACTATCACCTCACACGCTTA
>CAZDUT010000289.1:0-1839 GCA_964508695.1 uncultured Alteromonas sp. | reverse complement strand
GCAATGAAATTCCTTTAACTTGCATTCATACTGCTGCTTTCCCTACAGTACGCAAACAATTAGAAAAAACAGACATAGCATGATGAATGTAAACGTAAAAAAGGCCATGACGGGTGTGTTAGCACTGCTCGTGATTATCGGAGTGATTTGGTATGCGTTCTTTTCGCGGGTTGCACCACCGGATTTTTCCGAGTATCCGGCCGGGCCCGAGCGAAAAACCGCATTTTTTAACTACTTTGCGCCTATTGTGGATGCGCTAAACCAGGAGATTCTGGCCGACAGAGAAAAAGTGTTGCAAGCCTGCAAAGGTGACGATGCTATATCCGCGCTTTCCGACCTTGCTGAACCTTATCGGGTTGATGCCTCTGAATTGTCACAGCAGGCTTTCTGCACGGCAATGCTGAACCGGGTCGATATTATTCCCCCATCTCTGGCGCTTGCACAAAGCGCGAATGAAAGTGCCTGGGGAACGTCTCGCTTTGCCCAGCAAGGTAATAACTTCTTCGGTCAGTGGTGCTTCAAAAAAGGCTGCGGCATTGTGCCTAGTGGGCGTGAGAGCGGCGAGAATCACGAGGTTGCCGACTTCCGTTCCCCCAGCGATTCGGTAAAAAGTTACATGCTGAATATTAACCGTCATGACGCGTATGTGCCGCTTCGTAAAATTCGTAAACAGTTACGTGATGCGGGCGAAGACATTACCGGACCTAAGCTCACATGGGGCCTGGACAATTATTCAGAGCGACGGGGTGAGTACGGTAAAGAGCTTAGAGACATGATAAGTTACAACAAACTTGGTGAGTTTGATGAGGCGGTAAATTAACCGGATTTTGCGTGCCTGACGCCCAAGCGCTTGATACGCTTGGGCCCAGCCCGTGCCATTTGCTGCCGTTGACCGTATCAGATCATCATTATCACTGCGGCGAATGCAGTAATTGGCCGACTACGCTGCCCACCCACAAAATCCCCTTCCCCGCCGTTACAAACGCGAATGTTTAAACAGTCATATGCACAACCCAACCTAGCTAAAATAGACACTGTGCTTTTTTATTCGAAAGCAACACACTATGTAACCTCCCTTTTGTCCGCGAGATCCGTTATTGTAACTACAACTTGGGGTGTATTTTTTTAACCACCTCATAACATATATAGGTAAAGTATGAACATTGGCGAACGACTTGATGTACTTGAGGTTCCCTTACACAGAGATGTTTTTTTACGAAACCTTGTCCGACACCTTTCAGGCACGTTACAGGACATCATCGGAACCGAAGATGCCGCAGGCTTTATTAGTATTGTAGGCCGACAGATAGGCGATGAAATCAACCAGCAGTACCGCAATGCACTAAATCTGGAGCAGTTGCCGCGGGACCAGGTAAGTAATGTGCTGGTGGATCTCAAACGTCGAATTAAGGGTGACTTTTACGTCATTGAAGAAAATGATGAAAAAATTGTACTGGGAAACAGAAGGTGTCCATTTGCCGACCAGATTCAGGAACGGCCGGTATTATGTATGATGACGTCCAGTGTATTTGGCACCATTACGGCAGAGAATCTTGGCTATGCCAACGTCACGCTGGAAAAAACCATTGCCGAAGGTCATGGGCAATGCCGGGTAATAATTAACTTAACACCACAACACGATGATAAATCACGGGCGGGCATTGAGTACTACCGTGCATAGGGGTTAATCGTGCAGTCGCTCACGGGCTTTTTTCGCATGATGGCTATGCTTCCCGAGCCATCACTGTTGGTTGGGGTTGACGGGTTAGTCTACGGTGTTAACTCGGCGGCCCCGCGATGTTTTGACGACATAGTAACTGAGGGGAGTCAGTTGCTGAT
>CAZDUT010000288.1:0-2999 GCA_964508695.1 uncultured Alteromonas sp. | reverse complement strand
CCGCCCATCGACGTGCGTTTTGCCGCGACAATTACGACGTCTTGATTACTCATACTCAGTTGCCCTTTGTTGTAAGTTGAAAAGCCCACCACTGCCTCAAGCCTATCCTGCGTATACATTTATAAACACACGACTTTGGTTGTAAGACCTCAATGATGAGCGAAAAATTGACGTTAGCAAAATGTTACTTTACCTTAACGTTAATTGTAATTGACGTTAACGTAAACCCTTAACCATGGCTGTCAATTAATGCTGCCACCCAGAAAGATGCGAATAAGCCTGCGGCGACGTCGCCCTATTCGCATCTTCCCTAGTGCAGTATAGCTATTGATTAACGGCGTGCTGCGTAACCGTCCGCCACAAGGTACGTGTAATGACCAATCACAACGATGAACCCACTTACACCATTGGCGAACTCGCGCGAGAGTTTGAGGTGACGCCGCGTACCATTCGATTTTACGAAGAGCAGGGGTTACTTAGCCCCAGACGTACCGGACAGAACCGCATTTACTGTAGCAAAGACCAGGTACGGTTAAAGCTGATTTTGCGTGGTAAGAGGTTGGGCTTCTCGCTCGCCGAAGTGAAGGCGCTGTTCGAAATGTATGACACAAACTCGAACTCAGCCGTACAACTTGAAGCTATGCTCGAGTTAACTGAACAAAAACGTGCAGTACTGAACCAGCAACTTGAAGACATTCGCACATTGATGAATGAGCTGGATGAGGTAGAAGCGCGCTGCCGGGAAGAACTGGCCGACATTAAAAGAGGAAAAATTGCATGAATACTCCCTACCCTACATTGAATTTTGGACTTGGCGAAGACGTCGATATGCTACGCGATCATGTGTACCAGTTCGCGCAAAACGAAGTGGCTCCGCTGGCCGAAAAAGCCGACGAAGCGAACAGTTTTCCCAATGAACTGTGGCCTAAGCTGGGAGACATGGGATTGCTGGGGGTTACCGTATCAGAACAATACGGTGGCTCGGACATGGGCTATCTGGCTCATACCGTCGCGATGGAAGAAATCAGTCGCGCTAGCGCCGGCATCGGACTCAGTTACGGTGCGCATTCCAACCTGTGTGTAAACCAGATTTACCGCAATGCCAACGACGCGCAGCGTGAAAAGTATCTGCCTAAACTGGTCAGCGGCGAGCACATTGGTGCGCTGGCAATGAGCGAGCCTAACGCCGGTTCAGATGTGGTCAGCATGAAGCTGAAAGCCGAGAAGCGTGGTGACAAATATATCCTCAACGGCAATAAAATGTGGATCACAAACGGTCCGGACGCTGACACCTTTGTGATTTATGCTAAAACCGATCCCAACGGGGGGTCGAAAGGCATTACCGCGTTTATCGTTGAACGCGGAATGCCCGGATTCAGTCAGGCGCAAAAACTCGACAAACTGGGTATGCGCTCATCCAACACCTGTGAATTGGTGTTTGAGGACTGTGAGGTGCCGGAAGAAAACCGCATGGGCGAAGAAGGAGAAGGCGTACGCATTCTTATGAGCGGGCTGGATTATGAGCGCCTGGTACTGTCCGGTGGGCCGCTTGGCATCATGCAGGCCTGCATGGATGCCGTGGTGCCATATATCCACGACCGTCAGCAGTTTGGTCAGTCTATCGGCCAGTTCCAGCTGGTTCAGGGCAAAGTCGCCGATATGTACACTCAGATGAACGCGGCACGCGCCTACGTTTACGCGGTGGCAAAATCCTGCGATCGTGGTGAGACAACCCGCAAAGATGCCGCCGGCGCGATTCTTTACTCTGCCGAGCTGGCCACTAAGCTGGCGCTCGATGCAATCCAGTTGCTGGGCGGTAATGGCTATATTAATGAATACCCTACCGGCCGTTTACTGCGCGATGCCAAGCTGTATGAAATTGGTGCCGGGACATCAGAAATTCGCCGTATGCTTATTGGTCGCGAATTGTTTAACGACTCGAAATAACTCTGCCAGCTTACTCTAATTGCCGCAGCAACCGCGCTGGTCGCTGCGCTAGTCAGGACTCACAGGAGGGTGTATGCCCGCAATTCATACATCGATTAATAATAAGTCGGAAGCCTTCGGCGTTAATGCAGAACATATGCAAACTCAGGTTAACGATCTGGCAGATAAGATTCGCCAGATTTGTGCCGGTGGCGGAGAAAAAGCCGCCGAACGCCATACGTCGCGCGGTAAGCTACTTCCCCGCGACCGAATAAATGCACTGATTGACGAGGGCTCGCCGTTCCTCGAAATTGGCCAGCTTGCCGCGTGGGAGGTTTATGATGACTATGTTCCCGCTGCTGGCGTGGTCGCCGGCATTGGCCGTGTAGAAGGTGTGGAATGCATGATTGTGGCCAACGATGCCACAGTAAAAGGCGGCACCTATTATCCACTGACAGTAAAAAAGCACCTGCGCGCACAAACTATCGCCGAAGAAAACAATCTGCCCTGTATTTATCTGGTTGATTCCGGCGGCGCCAACCTGCCCCGCCAGGATGAGGTTTTCCCGGATAAAGATCATTTTGGCCGCATTTTCTTTAATCAGGCCAACATGTCGGCGAAAAATATCCCACAAATTGCAGTGGTGATGGGATCCTGCACGGCGGGCGGAGCCTACGTGCCTGCCATGGCGGACGAAAGTATTATCGTCAAAGAACAGGGCACCATCTTTTTGGGCGGCCCCCCCCTGGTCAAAGCCGCCACCGGTGAAATAGTCAGTGCCGAGGAATTGGGTGGCGGTGATGTTCACACCCGGGTCTCAGGCGTTGCCGACCAACTTGCGAATAACGACCATCATGCACTTAAACTCGCGCGGGATGCGGTATCACGGTTAAACCGTAAAAAAGCGCCACAAATGGACATTAAGCCCAGTGTTGAGCCGCTTTATGATCCTAAAGACGTTTACGGCATCATTCCGAAAGATACCCGTCAGACCTTTGATGTGCGTGAGATTATCGCACGCATTGTGGATGGCTCAGATTTTGATGAATTTAAACCCCGTTACGGCACAACCC
>CAZDUT010000287.1:0-3006 GCA_964508695.1 uncultured Alteromonas sp. | reverse complement strand
TGGAAATTGTGATCACCGAAGGTGTCGATTCCGCCCGGCCCATTGGTATTGTGCCCTTTAAATGGAAGGGCAGTGGGTCGTTGCCAGGCGAACTCTCCGAGGTCGTCATGGCAGACTTAATGCGAAGCGGTAAGTTTAATCCGATTAATCCGGATGATATGCCGCAGTTTCCCGAGTCCGATCAGGACATCAACTATTCAGCCTGGGCAAGCACCGGTGCTGACACAGTGTTGGTAGGCGCTATCGAAGAAGTGTCGGTTGATCGTTATCGGGTGACCTACGAGCTGATCGATGTACTGAAAGGCCAGGTGACAAAGGGTAAGTCACAGATGCTGAAAGACGGTAAGCTGGTCGATGGCAAAAGCCACGTGATTGCATCACGCCAGGCGGTCATTAATGGCAGTGATTTTCGTCAGTACGCGCATCGCATCAGTGACGTGGTATATGAAAAGCTCACCGGTGTGCGGGGCGCGTTTCTTACCCGCATTGCTTACGTTATCGTCAGAGATCGCAAAACGAATGATTTACCATACCAACTTGTGATTGCAGATTACGACGGCGAGAACGAAACACGGTTATTATCGTCACCTGAACCTTTGATGTCGCCCTCCTGGTCACCGGATGGAGAGAAGCTGGCGTACGTAAGCTTTGAAAATCGCCGTCCGCAAATCTATATTCAGGATATATATTCCATGGAGCGGACGAAAATTACCGACTTCCCCGGTATTAACGGGAGCCCGGTATTTTCGCCGGATGGTGAGAAACTCGCCATGGTACTGTCTAAAGACGGCAATCCTGAGATCTATGTCATGGATTTAGCCAGTAAAAATTTACGCCGGGTTACCCGCAACCGTGCAATTGATACGGAACCTGCGTGGGCACCAGACGGTCAGAGTCTGATTTTTAGCTCTGAACGGGGTGGTAAACCACAGATTTATAGCGTAAATTTAGCATCAGGGAAGGTAAGACGCGTCACCTTTGTGGGTGAACAGAACCTGGGCGGTACGATTACACCAGATGGAAAACAGATGGTGATGGTGAATCGCACAAATGGAAACTATCACATTGCAAAACAAGCAATTGACGATGGTTCTCCGCAGGTTCTGACCAGAACCTACCTGGACGAGTCGCCCAGCGTGGCCCCGAATGGAAGCATGATCATTTACAGTACATTGCACGGAGATACGCAGGTCCTGTCCCTGGTGTCTTTGGATGGGCGTTTTAAGGCCAGGTTACCAGCAGCCAACGGACAAGTTAAGTCGCCGAGTTGGTCACCATTTTTGTTTTAACAGAAACCAAATATTGATAAGTAAAATATAAGGATTAAGAGGATGCAAATGAATAAAGTAATGAAGAGTTTCATTATCGCCTTGCCAGTGGTGACTATGATGGCCTGTTCGTCAGGTCCGAGCGAAGAAGAGCTCGCAGCCGAGCGTAACCGTATGGCTCAGGAACAAGCTGAAGCTGAGCGTGAAGCGCGTGAAGCTGAAGAGCAACGTGTCCAGGCTGAAGCAGCCGAGCGTATGAAGCGCCAGGAAGAAATGGTAGCTCAGGAAAAAGAAGCGCTTCAAAACGAACAGACCGTTTACTTCGATTTTGATAGCTCAAGCATCAAACCTGAATTCCAGACGCTGCTGGACAAGCACGCGGAATTCCTGGTTCAGAACCCAGAGCAGGACGTTGTGATCCAAGGCCACACTGACAGCCGTGGTACACCTGAGTACAACATCGCACTGGGCGAGCGTCGTGCTCAGTCAGTTGAAACTTACCTGCAAAACGCCGGTGTAAGCAGCGACCAAATTTCTGTGGTTTCTTACGGCGAAGAAAAGCCTGCGGTTATGGGCTCAACTGAATACGCCTTCGCGCAAAACCGTCGCGGAGTTGTCGTTTATCAATAATGGCTAAGAACATTATGCGAAAACGCACACAGGGCGCGGCGCTAGCCGCGGCCCTTGTTGTTTCAGGCAGTGTCCTGGCGCAAGCGCCGGTATACGACGTTAATGGCAACAGCAAGCTTGAGCAGCGTGTAGAAGTGCTTGAGCGGATGGTGAAAAGCCGTACAGAAATGCAGCACCGTTTACAGCAACAACTAGATACCATGCAAATGGAGATCGATCAGTTGCGCGGCGCTGTAGAGGTAAACACCAACGAACTTGAGAAAGTGCTGGAACGTCAGCGCGAACTTTATCTGGAAATTGATAAGCGCGTTGAGGCGTTAAAGCAGGGTGGTTTCGCACAGTCGTCTTCATCTGGTTCTGGTTCTCAATCGGCAGGTAACAGCACATCCACTCCTGCGCCAGCACCTAACCTGGATGAAAGTGAGGCATACGACAATGCAGTAAACCTCATTCTTAAATCCCGTGAATACGACAAAGCGATTCCGGCCTTCCAGGCTTTCCTGGAGCGCTTTCCCAATAGTGAGTATGCGCCGAACGCGCATTACTGGCTAGGCCAGTTGCTGTTCAATAAACAACGCTGGAATGATGCCAAAGAACAGTTCGAGGTTGTGGTGTCACGCTTTACCGACTCCAATAAGCGGCCTGAGGCAATGTTAAAGCTTGGTGTAATAGAGGAAAGACAGGGGAACAGTGCACAGGCACGTTCACAATTTCAGAAAGTGATTTCCGAATACCCGGATTCCTCCGCCAGTCGTCTGGCAGAATCTCGCCTAAGTGGGCAATAAACTTTATAAAAACCTCTCCGGCGGAGAGGTTTTTTTTCATTTGATTTAAGATATCAGCGCAACTGTCGCGTGATCGGGACGGTGACGCAAACGTAAAAGCTGTAAGCAAAATGTTGCCGTGCCAATGGCTTTGATTCAATTTTGAGCGTTTAAACGCTTTTTGACATAAAAGTGAAAATAAAACGCCATTTTGGGTTGCACGCGACGAGGATATCAGTATTATATGCCGCCGTTGCCACGGGACATGTGGCACAGCAAAAACGTGACGTAAGGGTCGTTAGCTCAGTTGGTAGAGCAGTTGACTTTTAATCAATTGGTCGCTG
>CAZDUT010000286.1:0-3016 GCA_964508695.1 uncultured Alteromonas sp. | reverse complement strand
GCAATGCTTCATCAGACGCTTTCTACTACGCGATTAATCAGGCGATTCAGGAAGCCCGGATGAATGTGCCGGACAAAATAAGAACGAAGATAGAAACGGTTTTGTTGGAGCAGCTTTGAGCAAATATTCACGATTTATCGGGACCGGCAGTTACTATCCCAGCGAGGTACGCACAAACGCTGATTTGGAAGTAATGGTCGACACCAGTGATAAATGGATCACTGACCGTACTGGCATCAAGGAACGGCGCATCATCGGCGAGCATGAAACTGCTGCCACGATGGGAGCCGAGGCCAGTAAAAAAGCCATCGAAATGGCAGGTATCGATCCCAAATCCATTGACATGATTGTGTGTGCCACCACCAGTGGCCGTTATTCACTGCCAAGTACAGCCTGCGAAATTCAGCGCATTCTTGACCTTGATGGTATCCCTGCCTTCGATGTAGCAGCCGCCTGCGCGGGATACTGTTATGCCCTCAGTGTTGCTGACCAGTACATAAAATCAGGAATGGCGAAGCGTATTCTGGTAATCGGTACGGATTGTCTTTCCCGGTTGGTCGACCCGGCTGACCGCACTATGGTGATTTTATTTGGTGATGCAGCTGGAGCCACTCTCATCGAAGCCTCGGATGAGCCGGGGATTTTATCAACCCATATTCACGCTGCTGGCTCCTACGGCGATCTGCTTTATGTCGGCAATCCCACCCGGGGCGATGAGCAGTCGGTACATGAAAACTGGGGAGTAATGAAAGGTAACGAAGTTTTTAAAGTTGCCGTGACCAAACTTTCTCAGGTGGTCGAAGAGACGCTGGCGGAAAATAAAATGGCGAAATCTGACCTGGATTGGCTGGTGCCGCATCAGGCAAACTTTCGCATCATTAAAGCAACGGCTAAAAAGCTCGACATGTCGCTTGAACAGGTTGTCATTACACTTGAAAAACACGGTAATACATCGGCGGCGACAGTACCTACAGCACTGGATACCGCAATACGCGATGGACGTATTAAACGCGGTCAGCATCTGTTACTGGAAGCGTTTGGTGGCGGTTTTGCCTGGGCGTCAGCTCTAGTTCGCTATTAATCATTCTTTAAAACGACAAGAACAAGGACCTCTTATGACACGTACAGCCTGCGTATTCCCTGGACAGGGCTCGCAGAGTGTTGGCATGCTAAAAGAACTTGCTGACACTTATTCTTCTGTTGTCGATACCTTTTCTGAAGCCTCAACTGAGCTGGGTTACGATCTCTGGGACCTGGTACAAAACGACAGTGAAGGTAAATTAAACGAAACCCAAATTACACAGCCCGCATTGCTCACGGCCAGTGTGGCCGTATGGCGTGTGCTCAGAGAGCACGGTATTCAGGTAGATTACCTGGCCGGCCATAGTCTGGGAGAATATACCGCGCTGGTATGTGGCGAAGCTATTCGCTTTGGCGATGCGGTAAAACTGGTTGAAGCGCGTGGCCAATATATGCAGCAAGCCGTGCCAGCCGGCGCGGGTGCCATGTACGCGATTATCGGACTTGATGATGCGACGATTGCGGAAATTTGTCAGCAAACTGCCATCGCCACCGGCGATGTCGTCGCGCCTGTTAATTTCAATTCACCGGGTCAGGTCGTGATTGCCGGTGAAAAAAACGCGACAGAACAGGCGGGCGCAGCCTGCAAAGAGGCGGGCGCAAAACGTGCGTTGCCGTTGCCGGTGAGCGTGCCCTCGCACTGTGAACTAATGCGTCCCGCAGCCGACAAACTGGAAGAGGCACTGGCGGACATCAAAATTACTACGCCTGCCATCAATATCGTCAATAATGTTGATGTCAATATCGAAACTGAACCTAAAGCAATTCGCGATGCGCTGATTCGCCAGCTATACTGCCCGGTACAATGGACGCGTACTATTGAGTACCTGGCAGCCGCAGGTGTCACCCGTGTCATTGAGGCAGGGCCTGGGAAAGTGCTCACCGGCCTCAATAAGCGAATTGATAAGTCTTTGGAATCATTTGCACTGAACACGCCCGATGGCGTTTCAGCGCTGTAACAGGACACACACTTGTATGTTTCAATTTGAAGGAAAAGTTGCGCTGGTAACCGGTGCCAGCCGCGGGATCGGTAAAGCAATAGCAACACAGCTCGCGTCTCTTGGAGCAACGGTCATTGGTACCGCGACCAGCGACAAGGGCGCTGATGCTATCAGTGAGTACTTAAGCGAAAAGGGCGGTAAGGGCATTGCACTGAATGTGACTGACAAAGCCGCGGTTGATGCGGCCATTAAACTCATCGGTGATGAGTTTGGTGGTGTCGATATACTGGTGAACAATGCCGGGATTACCCGAGATAACCTGCTCATGCGCATGAAAGATGATGAGTGGCAGGATATTATTGATACCAATCTGACGGCGATCTTTACTTTGTCCAAAGCCGTACTGCGGGGGATGATGAAGAAGCGTGCCGGTCGCATTATTAACATCGGCTCGGTAGTGGGTGTCAGTGGCAACCCGGGGCAGGCTAACTATGCGGCTGCCAAAGCCGGCGTAATCGGCTTCAGTAAGTCAATGGCCAGAGAAGTCGCAAGTCGCGGTATTACCATCAACGTGGTAGCGCCTGGGTTTATTGACACCGATATGACGAAAGCATTGACAGATGAGCAGCGAGAGGCGATCTTTAAAGACGTTCCTGCCAATCGTCTCGGTGAGCCTGAAGAAATAGCCGCGACTGTGGCGTTTTTGGCCAGTGATGGCGCAGCCTATATCACCGGTGAAACCCTCCATGTAAATGGAGGCATGTACATGAGTTAAATTCACAATTTCGTGGATTTAACCAGGTTTGGGGTAGTATTTACCTGAACATGAATGTAAAAATAGACTTTTAAGAATTTCGGTCGTCGCTGGTTTGACCAGGAAATTAGTTTTGTCTGGAGCTTGCAAGGCAGTACTCTGCAAAATAAACTAGCGGCACTTTTACTATCTAGTGACGTTAAGGGAAACCTAGAATTATGAGTAACATTGAAGAGCGCGT
>CAZDUT010000285.1:0-3043 GCA_964508695.1 uncultured Alteromonas sp. | reverse complement strand
GAGCGTTCACAGGAAGAGTTCTTCCATACCTTTGATGCGTTGCTTGAGGGTAATCAGCAAATCATCCTTACTTCAGATCGCTATCCGAAGGAAATAGACGGCGTTGAAGATCGCCTGAAATCGCGATTTGGTTGGGGGTTAACCATTGCTATTGAACCGCCCGAGCTGGAAACGCGGGTAGCAATTTTGATGCGCAAAGCCGCAGAGAACCGCATTCAACTGCCTAATGAAGTAGCGTTTTTTATCGCCAAGCGTCTGCGTTCAAATGTGCGGGAACTGGAGGGCGCACTCAATCGCGTGATTGCCAATGCCAATTTTACGGGCCGCCCGATAACTATCGACTTTGTCCGTGAGGCATTACGCGACTTGCTCGCGTTGCAGGAAAAGCTTGTTACCGTTGATAATATACAGAAAACGGTTGCTGACTATTATAAGATTAAGGTTGCTGATATTCTGTCCAAACGCCGTAGTCGCAGCGTTGCCCGGCCCAGACAAGTGGCCATGGCACTGGCCAAAGAGCTGACCAATCACAGTTTGCCTGAATTGGGTAATGCATTTGGTGGACGAGATCATACAACGGTGTTGCATGCCTGCAGAAAAATAGAGCAGCTAAGAGAAGAAAGTCATGATATAAAAGAAGACTATAAGAACCTTATTCGAACATTGTCTTCTTAACAAATAGTGAGGCGAGATCAGACAGCGATGAAATTTACCATTAGCCGCGAAAAGTTTTTACAGCCCCTACAATTGGTTTCCGGCGCAGTGGAAAGACGCCACACCCTGCCGATTCTATCAAACGTCCTGATTAAAGTGAGTGAAGACGCACTATGGCTAACAGGTACTGATCTTGAAGTAGAGCTTATATCCAGTATTAAACTGGAGGGTGAGTACACCGAGGGTGAAATCACCGTTCCGGCGAAAAAATTGTTTGATATCATTCGCGGATTAGCCGATGGTACGACAATAGACTTCACTGTTGACGGCAGTAAGGCATTGATTCGAGCTGGCCGTGGCCGTTACACATTATCTACTCTATCTGCAAATGATTACCCCAATCTCGAAGACTGGGAAGGGGAAGTCGAGTTTGAAATTTCCTGCAGCGACTTAAAACGCCTGATTGATTCCACCGCCTTTTCCATGGCGCAGCAGGACGTGCGTTATTACCTTAACGGTATGTCGCTGGAAACCGAGGAAAACGTGATCCGTACAGTGGCCACCGACGGCCATCGTTTAGCGCTGTGTCGCTTAACCTACGAAACACAACTGCCTGCCAGGCAGGTTATTATTCCGCGCAAAGGTGTGATGGAAATATCACGACTGATTGGCGAGGATGATAAGTCGCTAAAAATTCAAATCGGTGCCAATCATCTGAGAATGTTTTCGTCGGAGTTTATCTTCACCAGCAAACTGGTTGATGGGCGTTTCCCTGATTATCGACGTGTGTTGCCGAAAGATAGCGATAAGGTAGTAGTTGCCAGTAAAGCCGTCCTAAAAGATGCATTTTCCCGGGCCGCAATCCTCTCGAATGAAAAATTCCGTGGTGTACGTCTAAACCTGGCTTCCGGTGAATTAAAAATAACTGCGAATAACCCGGAGCAGGAAGAAGCCGAGGAAATGGTCGATGTTGACTACCAGGGCGATGATTTGGAAATCGGATTCAATGTGGCTTATCTGATTGACGTAATGAATGCGCTGGTGTCTGACAAAATTAAAATTAATCTTTCCGACTCTAACGCCAGTGCGCTGATTGAAGATGCTGAAGATGATGCAGCCTTATATGTCATCATGCCGATGCGTCTGTAGCGTGTTGGTTGTTTTGCTTAAGCAATAGCACCGGGATACCGGTGCTTATCTTCACTGTTACTGCGTTGCGAAGAGCCTTGCTATGAAACTGGACCAGGTCCAGCTGCATAATTTCAGAAACATCTCACGTGCCGACTTCCATCCTTCACGTTCGTTAACCGTGATTTATGGCAAGAACGGGAGTGGCAAATCGTCGCTCATTGAAAGCCTGTATTTTTTGGGCTTCGGGCGCTCATTCCGTACCAAGCGCTACCGATCCGTTATCAACCACGATGCCTCGGTTTTTAGTGTATTCGCCGTATGCCAGGACGAGCATAAGCAGATCCACAAGGTAGGCTTAGAACGTGGTGAAAATGAGCAGTTTACCTGCAGCATTAATGGCAAGCATTCAAACCGACTCGCCGATCTGGTTAGCCTGTTACCCATACAGCTGTTTACCCCGCAAAGTACGGACCTCATTTTAGGCTCTCCGTCGGAACGACGTCGATTCCTGGACTGGGGGTTGTTTCACGTGAAACATGATTTTCAGCACCAGGCTACGCATTATCAGAAACTACTGCGACATCGCAATGCACTCATCAAGCAGAATGCCGACTTCTCTCAACCGCAAAACCGGTATTGGGAAGCGATGTTTGTTGACGCAGGCGAAGCCTTATCGGCGCAACGGGAAGAATATCTTGCACTATTACGACGACATTTCGAGCTAGTCGCCGAAGAATTCCTGCCAGAATACGCAGTTTCACTGTCATACAGTAAAGGATGGGAAAAAGACGCGACTTTATCAGAAAGCTTGGTTAAAAAGCGTGAGTATGATGGTAAAATAGGACACACTTCATCCGGGCCTCATAAAGCCGATATGCGCCTTAAAGTCGATGGGGTAAGTGCCCAGGAGATACTATCCCGTGGACAACTGAGAATGGCCGTTGCTGCGCTTCAACTTGCGCAGACATTGTTATTCACACAGCTCACTGCGCGGAAGTCTATATTTCTGCTTGATGATGTGGGAGCAGAATTGGACAGTGACAAACGCGAACGATTTATTGATGGTCTGTTACGTGTTGATACTCAGGTTTTCGTCACTGCAATTGAGAAGTCGCAACTCGACTTCGTTGAAAAATACAAAGATAAGAAAATGTTTCACGTGGAACATGGAAGCGTGAAAGAGGAGTAAAAGCCAGTATGTCAGAGCAGAACAACTATGACTCGTCCAGTATCAAGGTTCTTAAAGGCCTTGATGCCG
>CAZDUT010000284.1:0-3098 GCA_964508695.1 uncultured Alteromonas sp. | reverse complement strand
GAGAACGGGTCGACGGCGAGGGATAAACACCAAGGTGACTGTGATTATCAATAATTCCGGGCGTTACCCATTTGCCTTCACCGTCAATAACGGTAACACCGTCCGGTACGCTCAAATCTTTGCCGACCTGCTGAATTTTGCCTTCGGCAAAATAAATCATGGCGTTGTCAGTTTTATTACCCACGCCATCAATCAGAGTGACATTGGTAATGAGTGTTGGTTTGCTCTTCAGAGGCTGATAAGTACTGGGGTACGGATTAGTATCTATTTTGAATTTTTCAGCTTGCTTATCCCCGGATTTGTCTGTTGCAGCGCACCCGCTTAATGCCAGTGCACAGACAACTCCTGACAGCAGAACTGACAGTCTGGTATTCACAGATTTCATGATGTTCCCAAGTTGTTAGGTTTATAGTTGTAATGCATGTACGCGAGCCGGATGGATTCGGCTTAAGGTACACACATTTACGACCTTATCGGGAAATCACTTTTACGACAACGCGAGTGTCGTTAACTTACTTCCTGGTGCGAGGAATGCCGCTGCAGTACCTCAACGATGGCAGCTGACTCTTTTAATCGGCGTATTTCGCTAAACAGGCGCTCGGCTTCAGGATACTGACGTTGCAGGTAACCGCACCACTGCTTGATTCGGTTAGGGAAATAACGACCTTTGTCACCGGTAATCTCGTAGCCGCTGTAACTGATAAGTAAGCGTGCAACCTTCTCCCATGGCATGGGCGCTTCCCCGGTTTTTATGGTTTGTGCCAGATTCGGCATAGCCAGCGCACCACGACCGATCATCAGGTTGTCGCAAGCAGACTCGGCCTGACAGCGACGCGCATCTTCCGCCGACCAGATCTCCCCGTTGGCCACCACAGGCAGCGACGTACACTCGCGAATACGCGCGATCCACTCCCAGTAAGCTGGCGGCCGGTACCCATCACGTTTCGTACGTGCGTGCACCACCAGTTCATCGGCCCCCGCGGCCTCAATGGCGCGGGCGTTGTCCAGCGCAAGCTCGGTATCATCAAACCCTAAACGAATTTTCGCTGTCACGGCTTGCGATGCAGGCACGGCATCACGAACGGCCCGGACAATATTGAACAGGCTTTCGGTTTCTTTGAGCAAGACCGCTCCCCCTTTGCTCTTATTAACCGTTTTGGCCGGACAGCCAAAGTTCAGATCAACCCCGGGCGAGCCTAATTCAATGGCACGTACCGCGTTTTCCGCGAGCCATTGCGGGTGTTGGCCCAGTAACTGTACTCTCACCGGGATCCCGCTTGCCGTTTTACCGCCATGGTGTAATTCAGGACACAACCGATAGAATGTACGGGGAGGCAAAAGCTGATCAACCACACGCACAAATTCAGTGACGCACTGATCAAAGCCCCCCACCTGGGTCAGCATGTCACGCATCAGACTGTCGACAACGCCCTCCATCGGGGCAAGCATGATTTTCATAATAACTATTGCATCGCCGTTAAATTAACACCCTAAAATTGGCGCGCGAGTATACAGCAATGTCGCAATATCTACTAACCGTTGGCCATATATTAACAGCCCGGAAGGCGAACGGGCCTGCGACAAAAAGGCTGTTTAACGACTGGCTTCACCGTCAGGGGCCCGCTCAGACAGGCAGACGCTCGCTTTCCTTCATCCACAAACACACATATACGCCGTATTGGCGACTGAGGTAGTCATGAAAAGCTGCGGGGTCAGCACATGGCTGTGAGACGATACATTGATGCGTACCGGTGAATATGAGAGCGGTATAGACAGACATGGGATCTCCTAAAGGTGAAGATCCCATATTACATTTAGACGTCTAAACGTTCAAACGTCTATTTGCTTTTTTGTGCCAGCACATAGTCAAGACCACCACGAACTGCAGCGACCTGCGCTTTATTACAGATTTCGGGGGTTGCATTTGGACTATCGGGATAAACTTCAGTGGTAGAGACATACTCGGCATCGGTCACACCGCCACACAGATGCAGCGACTTCTTGTCGTAGCCAATCACACCTTCGCTCAGAATGTCTGCACCAATGATTTTGCCATTTTCGTCTGCCGGTGCGATGTGTGTCACTTTGCGCACACTGTCGATTATCGCCTTTTGAAAACCCAACTGCGTGTTTTTACTGTTAGACACCGTATAGAACCCATCCGGAATCTCCCACTCGTCATGATAGGTGCCGTCACGAGCGGCCAGTGCAGGACGGAACTCACTGTTGTCGGTATCCGTGGTTTCATGCAGGTCGATATGCATCGTAAAGTCCAGATCCAGGCTCTCGACAAATTTTAGCAGCTGCGCCGATTCCGGTGCCGGCGAATCTTTGTGGAACGACCGGTTTGGATCTAACGCAAGCGGATCCCAGCGGTTTATCGTTTCATAACCCCACGGGCTGATACACGGACACACGACAATGTTGCATTTATCGGCGTAGTCTTCCAGATGCTCGTTGATAAACGCAATAGCCCCCTGAACACCGCTGGTTTCGTAACCATGCACACCACCTGTTATAAGTACGTTCGGTAGCGATGCATCAAAGTTGTCGGGAACAACTGCCATAAGTGGATAACGGGTAGCGTCATACGGTAACGCGCCGTACTGGGTCAGCTTAAAACCTTCAGGGACAGAAGTCAGCTTGCTCAATACCTCTTTCTCGTAGGTACGTTTTACTGATTGCTGTGCCAGCCACTGTGCTTTTTCTTCATCACCCCAGGGTTTACCGGGTGTGCCGATTGGATATTCTTGCAAAGGACACCTCGTTTATCTGTTTAAGTCGCGCGTATGCTATCACACTGAAACCAGCAGCAGCGAAAGCAGCCCTCAGACATACTGCGCTTCATCGCATAAGAGCAACAAATTTATTGTATCTTTTACCGCCTTACAAAAAGAAAGGACCATCTTTGAAACCATACTTACACAGAAATGAGGCAGTGGAGGCCCACGGATGGTTATACGGCGTGTCCGGGAGGCTTGCATCATCTTCCGGCCAGAAACAATCAGGCAAAAAAAAACCAGCCGAATGGCTGGTTTTTAAGATGGCGTCCCCTAGGGGATTCGAACCCCTGTTACCGCCGTGAAAGGGCGGTGTCC
>CAZDUT010000283.1:0-3127 GCA_964508695.1 uncultured Alteromonas sp. | reverse complement strand
CCTGGATGGCGATGTACTCGGTAATATCACTGTAGGTTGTCACATACCCGCCGCCGGGTAAGGGGCTGCCATTAAGTTCAATGACTTTGCCGTCGGGTTGCTTGCGAATATATTTATAGCGGCTGCCGTCGCGCATAAAATCAATGCGTTTATTAATTTCATTTCGGACATTACCGTTGTCTCCCAGCAGCCCACGCTCTGCATTGTAGGTGAGCAAGCTTTCAATGGGCATGCCGGCTTTCAGGACCCCCCGTGGGTAGCGAAATAGTTCAACGTAACGTTCGTTCCAGGCGAGCAGACACAGCTTGTCATCCAGCACACTGATCCCCTGTTCAATATGCTGGACCGACGATTGCAACACCTCATGATTAAACTGGAAAGACTGGGTCGCCTCTTCCACCCATTCCACCAGTTCTGTCATGCTGTCCTGACTGCTATCAGCAATAGCGCCAAGCAGTATGCGGGCACTCGGGCTACCGACCTGAGCCGCCAGCAATTGCTCAACCCGGGCCAGCAATGCATGGCTGGCAAAATTCTGAGTGTGCTGATGAACACCTGAGGGTAACTGACTCACCAGCGTCTGGTGTTCGTCCTCATCCAGTACGCGTCGGGTGAGTGCCAGTAAATCTTGCACGCGTACGGTCAGCGCCTGGCGTGCAGAAATATCGTCGCCGGCATGATTATCTGCGGTTAGCTCTTTTTTGTAGGTGACCAGGGCAACCAGTACAAACACCATGCAGTTAATCAGTAAGGAATAAACAAACCCTACGCCGAGATCAGTATCGGATGGCGGCGGATTAAAGTAGTAACTGGATACGATACTGGGGTAGAGCAACCACATCACCCAACAGCAAAAACCGGCCAGTAAGGCACATTGCGCCGCCTGCTTGGTACTGCGGTGCCAATAAAGACCAAAAAGCAAAATGGGAAAGCTTTGCGCAATCAGCGCAATGGCAATGATTCCGCTTTTAAACAGCGGAGCAGACTGACTGACATTGAGGTGATACCAGTACGCCACTGACAGTACCACCAAGACCGTAAGCCGGCGAATGGTCAGCAGCCCGGTGGCCTTCATCGCAGGCTCAGCGTCATGGCGTAGCCGGGCTTTCAGCCACAGTGGGGTTATCAGGTTGTTAGCCATCATGATGCCAAGCGCTAGCGTTGCGACAATGACCATGCTGGTGGTGGCCGACAGACCGCCAACAAAGGCAACGATGGTGACGGCAAAGTTATCAGCCATAATAGGCAGCGCCATTACATACGTGTCTGACTTAACCTCTGGGGACAGCAATATACTGCCGGCAAGTGCCACGGGCAGCACAAATGCTGTCATACCCAGCAGGTAGAGCGGAAAAAGCCAGCGGGCAGTGCGCAGTTCACCCTCGCCATTTAATTCTACAAAGTTCATGTGAAACTGACGGGGTAAGACAAAGAGTGAACAAATTCCCAGCAGCACATGGCTGATATATACCCACGGCGCGGCATCGGCGAAGAGAACCTGTCGCCCCTGAGGATGCGCACTGGCCGTGGCGATGAGATCCAGGACGCCATCGAACAGCGTGTAACAGACAAACAGACCGACGATGCATAACGCCAGCAATTTCACCGCTGACTCTACCGCAATGGTTAACAGCAAACCCGGGTGCTTATCGGTCAGATTCAGGGTGCGGGTACCAAACAGTATGGCAAACAGCGCCATTAGCGCTGCGACATAAAAGCCAACGGTATTACTGGTGTTTTGTGTATCGGGGGTTAACAGGTTGATTGTTTCAGTGATGGCGTCGAGCTGCAGCGCAATATAGGGGATCACCCCAATAAAACACAACAGGGTAACCAGCGCGGCCAACAAGTGGGAGTGACGGTAGCGAAGCCCGATTAAATCAGGCAGAGAGCTGACGTTATGTTGCTGACAAAGCCGACTGATCTTCAATATCACCGGAAACGCAAAAGCCATGGCCAGGATGATCCCGGCATAGGTAGGCACAACCGCCCATCCGTACTGAGCGGCTTGCGTGGTTGTTCCAAAATAGGCCCAGGACGTGCAGTGAACACCGAGCCCCAGGCTGTAGAGCACAGGATGCTGTTGGTTGTCTCTGAGTTTCCGCTCGCCCCAAAAGGCAAGAAGAAAAAGTAATCCCAGGTATACGGCCACAATGGAGCCAACCGTCCAAATACTCAGCATTGCGTTTTTTCCTTCAAAACAGATCGTTAGCCTAGCACGAAATAGCCTGCGGATTGAGCGAATTACGACTTTCCATAAAAAAGTCGTTGATCCACTTGAAGGCTGCTGATCCAACCCCATTAATTAGGCCATCGAAGTAATTGCCCCATTTATCGAATACGCTGGAGGTAGGCATGAGCGAGAAGCGCGAGGCGCAGAACACGCAAGAAAATGAAGAGCAGCTAGATACAGCGCAAACCGCTGAAACTGCAGAGCAGCAAGACGCCCAGGAAACGCAGGCAGATAGTCAGCCAGGCGAGGGTGACGAGCAGGCGCAACGGATTTACGAGCTGGAAACGGCGTTGTCTGAGGCGCAGACGACCATTAAGGAACAGCAGGAAGGGGTACTGCGTGCCCGTGCCGATATGGAAAATGCCCGTCGACGTGCTGACGCTGAAGTTGAGAAGGCGCGAAAATTTGCGCTGGAACGGTTCGCAGGCGAGCTACTGCCGGTCATCGACAACCTTGAGCGTGCGCTGGATATGGGCGATGAAGACAATGAAGCCGTTAAGCCATTGCTTGAAGGCGTTGAAATGACACGAAAAACATTCGTGTCGACCATTGAAAAGTTTGGATTAACACCTATTGATCCAGCAGGCGAAGCCTTCAATCCGGATCTGCATCAGGCGATGTCGATGCAGGAAAGCGCCGATCATGAGCCAAACAGTGTTATGGCTGTCATGCAAAAAGGCTATCAGCTTAACGGCCGATTGCTGCGCCCGGCCATGGTAATGGTGGCCCGCGCACCGGAAGACGGCGTCGACACAAAAGCGTAAGCGCCGGAAATATTTTTTAAAGCCTATTGAAAAGGTGGGAAATAACCCCACTAAAAATGCAGAATTAAGAAACAGTTTGGAGACACGTAATGGGTAAAATCATTGGTATCGATTTAGGTACAACGAATTC
>CAZDUT010000282.1:0-3162 GCA_964508695.1 uncultured Alteromonas sp. | reverse complement strand
GGTATCTTCCGCCTTATCCGACAAGCCAGATGACATCATTTCATCGTTATCAGTGGCAACAGCCTGGGCAGAAAAAAAAGCACCAGCAACAGCGACAGATAGTAATGATTTTACCGTTTTCATAATCTTCCTCCTTTGTTTGAAAGACACCGATAATGACGCAACGGGCATGCCAGCCAATAAATACAGTAACTTACAAAGTTCAGTGCCAATTATTCCTCTCTCACACTTGAAAAATTTATAGACGCTATGATGCTTTTACTTAATAACCCGCGATCGTTTTCACATCCCAAAAATGAGGCAACCATAAGGTTTACCTGTAACTCATCCTGACTATCCGCATATGATCATCAGACTACTGCATGTTCAAAGCCTGGCATTGGTGTCTGTAACGTTCAGTGGTATGCTCTTGGCTGGTCTGGAATTTCGCCTCTTTATCATTGCGTTGAGCAAAGGGGCTTTGATAAAGAAGTGTATATTGTGTCGACGAGACAGTTTTTGTGGTTCTTTGCCAAGTCTGTATTTTTGGGCCTGACAGTGGCAGCGCTGATTCTGTTTGTTGTCCCGGAGTTACGCAGTGGTGCAGGCTTTACTAAGGGCTGGTTTAATGAGCAGCCGGTCAGTGCTACCCGAGACAGCCATTTTAGTGCTTTAAGTCGCAGCGCACCTGCGGTGGTCAACATTTACAGTGTCAGCATTGAGAATGATACCGGGTTATTCCGTAATCAGCCCCGCGAGCGAGCCAGTCTTGGTTCGGGTGTGATCATGACCGATAATGGCTATATTCTTACCTGCCATCATGTCGTACAGGACGCGGACAGTATCTTTGTCGCCGTACAGGACGGCCGTGTGCTGGAGGCGCAAATTGTCGGCAGCGACCAGCTAACCGATTTGTCAGTACTTAAAGTGACCGCAGATAATCTGCATGTTATTCCACAGGTGAGCGAGCCCGACACCCATGTGGGTGACACGGTAATGGCTATTGGCAACCCTTTCGACCTGGGTCAAACCATTACTCACGGCATTGTCAGCCGTGCAGGACGCAACGGTCTGTCCAATTATGTGGACTTCATTCAGACTGACGCTGTACTCAATCAGGGCAACTCGGGTGGCGCACTGGTCGACAGCAACGGTATTTTGCTGGGGATCACAAACGCCAACTTCCAAATCAGAGATTCGCGCAACCGTATTCGTAATGTAGACGGTATTAACTTTGCGGTCCCCTACGAGCTGGCCAAGCGAGTGATGGATGAAATTATTGTCAGCGGTAAGGTCACGCGCGGACAGCTTGGCTTTATGGGCAGTGAGAACCGCTATCAGCCTGGTATTGAAGTGACGGCGGTGGCGAAGAACAGTCCCGCCGATCAGGCAGGGTTGAGCCCGGGTGACACGCTACTTGCAATTGATGGCATTCGCCTTGAGAGCGCAGCCAAAACCCTTGATATGATTGCGGAAACCGCTCCGGGTACCGAACTGGAGCTTGAAGTGAGCCGTGACGGGGATTTAATTACCATGCACGTGGTTGTGGCCGAGTTGGGGGCGCAGGAATATCCGTACAGGAACTCGCTCCAGTAAACGCCCTACGGTGGCGATCATCGTCCTCAGACACGCACAAAAAAAGCGCCTTACAGCGCTTTTTTTCAGACTTCTTGCTGGCGCTCAATATTCGCGCCAAGCCCACTGAGTTTCTCCTCAATCGACTCATAGCCGCGGTCAAGATGGTATATGCGATTAACATGGGTTTCACCATCAGCAATCAGGCCTGCTATCACCAGACTCGCCGAAGCCCGTAAGTCGGTAGCCATGACCGGTGCTCCCTTTAGCACGGAGCCGCCCTTTGATACGGCACTGTTGGCTTCCAGGGCAATTTCAGCCCCCATACGCTGTAATTCTGGAACATGCATGAAGCGATTTTCAAAAATCGTTTCAGTGATCACCCCGGTACCTTCTGCAATACAGTTTAACGTGACAAACTGTGCCTGCATGTCAGTAGGAAAGGCCGGATGCGGTGCTGTTTTAACACGCACTGCCTTTGGCTTCTGCCCCTGCATATCTAGCTCAATCCAATCATCACCGGTAGTGATTTTCGCCCCAGCCTGCTCGAGTTTATCAAGTACTGCATCCAGGGTATCCGGTGCGGCATTGTCACAACGAATGTGTCCGCCGCTGACTGCTGCTGCCACCAGAAACGTACCGGTTTCGATGCGATCAGGAAGTACGCGATAGTCACAGCCACTTAGTGATGGCACCCCTTCAATATGAATGCTGTCAGTACCAGCCCCTTCGACTTTTGCCCCCATTTGATTCAGACAGTTGGCCAAATCAACAATTTCAGGCTCTCTGGCTGCATTTTCCAGCACGGTCATGCCTTCTGCCAAACACGCAGCCATCATCAGGTTTTCGGTGGCTCCCACGCTTACCATATCCATAAAGATACGTGCACCTTTCAGGCGACCATCAACAGACGCACGAATATAGCCCTCGTCAACCTCTATAACTGCGCCCATTTTCTCTAAGCCACTTAGGTGCAGATTGACAGGTCTAGCGCCAATTGCGCAGCCACCCGGTAACGACACATTGGCCTTTCCCTGCTTAGCCAGCAGTGGACCAAGCACCAGGATAGAAGCGCGCATTGTGCGGACCAGGTCGTAAGACGCGGTCACACTGTTTAAGCTGTGTGCATTGAGCACAACCTCATTGTCTGCAGGACGCTCAACGCTGACGCCTAACTCCTTGAGCAGTGCTACCGTGGTGTTGATGTCCCGAAGTTGCGGTACGTTGGTATAACGACATGCACTGTCTGTTAGCAGACTGGTCATCAACAAGGGCAATGCCGCGTTTTTTGCACCGGAAATGCGAACATTTCCTTTTAACGGCGGGCTTTTCTTTATAACTAACTTATCCACGATAAGGACTTCCGGTTACTACTGAGGCAAATGAAATTGGCGTTCGCGTTCCCAGTCTTTTACTGAAAACGTTTTAATAGAAATAGCATGCATCGAGCCGTCCGCTATTTTCTCAGACAGCGGCTTATACACGGCTTGCTGACGTTTAACGCGGCTCATTTCATTGAAGCTGTCGCTGACCGCAACGATATTACAGTGAGAACCATCGCCGGTTACATGCACTTCGTCAAGTGCCATCGCGTCTTTAAGCAGGGTT
>CAZDUT010000281.1:0-3175 GCA_964508695.1 uncultured Alteromonas sp. | reverse complement strand
ACTCATACTTTTTACACGCAGATGTCTGTATATTATTGCTGTCCAGATCAGCACACGACAGCTTTGACATCGAATCCATACAGGCAATTGCAGAATCCTCAAGCTCCTGATTGTGCCTGGTCTTTTCAAGCTTAATAAAGTTATCGCACATATTGGCCATCATTCCTTCAACCATCGCACGCATATCCGACGTGATCCCCTGCTCTTTTTTCATCCGTTCAAACGCGCAATGCTTGATCTTCTGACATAGTTTGTCAGAAGCCAATTCGACGTCTGCTGAGCCAGCCAGGGCGTTAGTGGATGTAAAGCTGCAAATTAATAGTGTTAGAACGGTATTCATCATATTTTTCATAACACTTCCTTGATACGTTAAATGAGTTTATCAGTATAGCAACTGGCAACTCAGGCACTTAAGGGCAACGCTAAAACAGTTGCTGTGCTGCATATTACCCCAGGCAGGCGTGCTTTCGCCTCAAAAGACGTCAGCAGAAATACGATGGTTAATGTCGCAATTGTGATGGGAAGCAAAGCTTTTTTGTGCACCACTGTTTTTCTCCTGTAAAGACAGGTAGGTTTAGCCTGATTTTCAAAAACCAGAACAAAGTTAAATAAGTATAGCGCATCAGCAAATGAACCTGGATACGTCCGCAGCGCGGCGCGGTAATTGGTGCTGCGTACTCTCCAGGGGCACCAATTAATCGCCTTCGTCTGGCGGGCATTCAGGAGCGGCCGGTTAACGGCGGCTTTGTTTATTCTTGTTCAGACCGTGCTTTTTAACTGAGCGTCGCATACGGCTGATGCGCACGTGATCCAGCTTATTTCTTCGTTCGTTGATGACCGATTCTGTCTCCGGCGGCAGGCCTACCGAGGAACGCAATTTGTTCACCTCTTCCAGTGCCAGTTCAAGCCAGGCTCCCTGCGGCAGGCGTTTCTGTAATTCCATGCCGCCATAATTAACCCGAATCAATCGGCTTACCTGCACTCCCTGTGATTCCCACAAGCGACGAACTTCACGGTTGCGTCCCTCACTAAGGGTTACATTGAACCAGCTGTTAAGGCTTTCTTCGTCCCCGGGACGTTTACGTATGGTGAGAAATTTTGCTTCACCGTCTTCCAGTTCAACGCCGCGCTTGAGGCGGGTGATCATAGCCTGATCCACTTCGCCGAAAATACGCACTGCATATTCACGGGTAATTTCATGTTTGGGGTGCATCAGGCGATTGGCCAGTTCCCCGTCGTTGGTAAAAAACAGCAATCCACTAGTGTTAATGTCCAGACGCCCCACCGCAATCCAGCGCCCATTCTGGATATGTGGCAGGCGCTCGAACACCGTCGGTCGGCCTTCCGGATCTTTGCGGCTGCATAGTTCACCCTCTGGCTTGTTGTACATTAACACTCTGCAGATAGCCTGTTGTTGCTGACGGTGCACCTGCTTGCCATCTACACGGATCTGGTCACTGACTTCGACGCGATCCCCTAAGGTAGCGACATGCCCATTGACGGAAATGCGGCCCTGTTCAATCCATTTTTCCATCTCACGACGCGAACCATATCCCGCGTTGGCCAAAACCTTTTGTAACTTATCACTCATTAATGAATTTGCTCTTCTTGTGTTGCCGGGGCGTGATCATCCTGCGACTTCGTTGAACCGACCGTCTGTTCGGACAGTTCAGTATGCAGCATCTGCCCCTGTGCAGAAAATGTTTCAATATCCGGCAATTGTGCCAGGTTCTTTAAATTAAAATAGTCAAGAAATGCCTTGGTCGTGGCATAAAGCGCAGGGCGGCCCGGCACTTCTTTGTGACCCACAACTTTAATCCAGTTGCGTTCAGTCAACGTTTTGATTATGTGACTACTGACCGACACCCCGCGCACGTCTTCAATCTCACCACGGGTGACGGGTTGGCGATAGGCGATAAGGGCGAGTGTCTCGAGCATGGCCCGCGAATAGCGGGGAGCCTGTTCCTGCCATAATTTACTAAGCCAGGGACTCAGACTGTCCAGTGACTGAAAACGGTATCCGCTGGCTACTTCCACCAGTTGGATCCCCCGAGGTCGATAATCCAACTGGATTTCAGCCAAAATAGCCTCCAGCTTGGTGTTATTAACCTTCAGCCCCTCAAGCACAGTGCCTTGCAGTTGCTCTTTGGTTAACGGTTCATCCGCTACAAAGATAGCCGCCTCGACTAATTGTTTCAGTTGTGCTGCAGAAATTTTCACATTTCCTCCTGCTGCGGTAATTTCAGGTGCAGGTTAGCGTATGGCTCACCCTGGACCAGCACCACCAAATTTTCCTTTACCAACTCCAATACCGCCAAAAACGTCACCACCACACCTGGTCTGCCTTCCCTTTGCAGGCAAAGCTCGTCAAAACCAACAAAGTGACTGCAGTGCAGCCGCTCCAGGATCATTCCCATGCGCTCTCGGGTCGACAACGCCTCTTTTTCAATGTGGTGATGTTCAAATGCCTGTGAGCGTTTCATGGCCGCTTGAAAGCTCAATACCAGTTCCTGTAACTCGACTTCTGGCAGGATCTTAACCGGCGACACTGTTTCGTCAGGTTGAGCCTGGGCGACGAAGAGATCCCGCTCCTGCCGTGGAAGTGAATCGAGCTCCTGCGTGGCAAGTTTAATCGCTTCGTATTCTTGCAGGCGACGGATAAGCTCGGCACGGGGATCGGCTTCTTCTTCATCAGTTGCAGCCTGTCTAGGCAGCAGCAATCGGGATTTTATTTCCGCTAGAATTGCTGCCATCAGCAGATACTCAGCTGCCAGCTCAAGCCTGAGCGCCTTCATCACGTCTACGTATTCCATGTATTGTTTAGTTATCTGCAATACCGGCAGATTAACAATGTCCACTTTTTGTCTTCGAATCAGATAGAGCAACAGGTCGAGCGGTCCTTCAAATACTTCCAGAATAACCTCGAGTGCATCGGGCGGAATATACAAATCTTCCGGCTTATCGAGGATCGCTTCACCATTCACAAAAGCCAGGGGCAACGGTTGCTGAATCGGCGCGTCTTCGGCCTTGCCTGTAATTTCGGGTTCAGTATTTTTCATTGCTAGCCAAAAACACTGATATCACCACTGCCTTCGCGCAAAATATCATTGCCACCCTCAGACATATCCACCACGGTAGTCGGCTGCTCCCCCAGAAAGCCTCCGTGGATAATCAA
>CAZDUT010000280.1:0-3211 GCA_964508695.1 uncultured Alteromonas sp. | reverse complement strand
TCCCACTGGGCCAGGTTAAGTCGTTCAGAGGCAGTAAATGCATGGGTGTTACCGTGTCGCTTTACCGACTGATTATAAATACTGGACTGAAATTCGATGGGGTGTCGCACAAAGCCGATAATCTCGACATTATCCACAACGTCGATAATTTCAGACGCAATGCGGAAAAATGATTCAGAGGTTAGTAAAAGGGTATGTACATCCTGACGTGCCTCAAACTCGCTGCACAGCGTAGCAAACTTTTCATTGTTAAAATGCAGCCTGCCCTGTGCATCCTGATCACAGACTAATACTGCATTGCCAGAACTTATTCCATTTTTATCAACTGCGTGTGCCGGATACAAAATCCCATGTCCGGCCAATGTCTCGCGATGGTTGTTGAGATAGTGCTGGATAGCAGAACTGCCGGTTTTCGGAGGGCCTATATGAAAGATAACGCGCTTGCTCAACAATACTGCTCCATGATGTTGTTTCCGCCGCGAAGTGTACCACACAAGTTTAAGTCGATGAGTCCGCGACGGGACCGTGCTGTGTTTCAAGCACTAAAAATTTTTCGGCTGCAAGAATAAACCAGTCTGATTGATTAAACAGCCTCGCAGCTTTAAATTTTGCGTGTCAAAAGCAACTTAAACGCGAGTCTGCATACCTCACTTTCGCTACTTTTAGCAGTCTTCCGGACTAAGCTCGAAGTAATGGGGCTCACCCTCCTCACCTTTATAATTTTTATGGTGTACCTCAAGCACATTGTCATGCACAACAAAACTGAATGTTCTCATCCAGTCTAGCTTTGCAATTTTTTTCAGCGTGTAACGGTGAAACGGTGCCGGACAAACCAGGTAAAAGTGGTGGTAGGCTTTCCCCATCGCCCCGGGATCGGCGGTGTATGCATAAATGGTATGTTCAGCAAACGTTTGCTGCCTGTGAATATCTGGCGGTGGCGTGAGACCTCTGACGACAAGCCCACTAAGCAAAATGCCTAAGCCAAGAAATGCAAGTTGTACAGCGGCCAACAAATAGCCTGAATAAATAAACAAAGCGTGAGTGGTTTTATTGAGCAAACCAAGATCACGCCGCTCCATTTTCAGCCATAGTGCAAGCGCCATGACGACCATCAAAAACTTTACCGGTCGCAGGTAGTAACCCAATACAGCCATATCCTGAGGCGATTGCAATTGTAACCCGCCAAGCGAACCGGGTAACAGGCTTTCAATTAAGGGCAGCAGCAGTAATACAAGCGCTGCATAAATCCATTTACGCGAAAAACATTTTGATACCACAATCATTCCGTTCTTACGATCTTAATACATCCTTACTGTGAGCCCGGGAGCGGCAACTCACCGCTGGCTAAATCAGATAAAATGTCCTGCATTTGCTCACCCCAGCCTACCATACACCGGTTCCACAGTTTTTCAGAGGACTGGCATGCATCGGCCCCAATTCGCTGTAGTGCATAAATACGCTGGCGGGGAATGCCTACTTCGAGGTAGGCTTCAAAATCTGTCGACGTATCCCCAAAGGCCGCTTTCAGCGTCCAGCCGTTATCGACATACTCCTGCAACACTGCTGATTTAAAGGAAGCGGGATTGTTATGCTCTGTCCGCGACTGCGGCACATGCAGCGGTCCGTCCGGAAATCCGTTTTTTTCCAGCCAGCTCGGAATGAGCCATTGAAAGTACGGATGCCGGGCACTCAGATAAATAATCTGATAACCGCGGTCGGCCAGTTCCCGCACGGCAACTACCGCTTTGTCCCTGGTCGTAAAAACAGATATTGGCTTGGTGGTCAAAGTTCCGTCAATATCAAACACAATCGCTGGCGCCTGTCCCGCCTTAGCCGCTGGTACTGCTTCTTTTGGTAAAACGGAGCACCCGGACAAACTCAGTATCGCGCAAAAAAGTAAAACACGAGCGGCCAGCGTTGTACGCACTGGCTTTTTTACGGTTAATACTGTTGCGCAGAATCTGTTCATATCGCTACTATAACTATTCGTTGATCACATAAGAATATGCCTAGGGGCATCCGGTCAGGCAAAAAAATTACTGACTATTTGCATCTCTGAATATAAGAACGTAAAAAAGCGGCAACGCGATCTCCGCTTACCGCGCTACGTGCGTCGATGTCTCTGTTACCTAAGGAAGGACCCCATGCCCTGCCGCTCCCTGATACTTTTACTGTTACTGGTCTTACCGTATTCCCATGCCGAGGTTGATAAGGCGCACTGGTACACGCCGCCCCAGGAAGATCTGGCTTACTTTCAAACTCAGTTTGGTGAGGTGGTGATCATGCTTACCGATACGGTGGCGCCAACACACAAGGCACGCTTTACCGACCTCGTTAATGACGGTTTTTATGACAACAAGTATTTTTACCGGGTAATAGAGGGTTTTGTGGCCCAGGCTGGCAGCAATAATGAGCAGCAAACAGGTCCACACACCTCGCCACTTGCCGCAGAGTTTATGGTGCCTCGTTCTGAATCATTTACGCTGGTGGAAGCCAACGCGGCGCATGCCCCGCAAACAGGCTTTATCAATGGCATTCCAGCAGGAAGTGACAATAAAACCAGACAGCAGTGGCTTTTACACTGTCCGGGCACGCTGGCATTTGCCCGTAATAACGACAAAAACTCTGCCACCACCGAGTTTTATATCGTGTTAGGCCAAGCCCCCCGTCACCTGGATAAGAATATGTCTGTGGTTGGAAAGGTCGTTGCTGGCATGCGGCATTTGCAGCAACTGCCACGCGGAATGCGCGCGTCAGGCGGCGTTATTGAGTCGCCAACATCACAAAGCCAGATCCTTTCAGCGCGTATGGGGGACAAACTCTCCCCAAACGAAAGGCGGACCTTTCAGGTTCAGCGCGCCTCACACCCTGCGTACCAACAAAAAGTGACACTTTCACGCAATCTGGACAATCCCTTTTACAACGACAAGTCGCTGGCACCGCGTGTTATCGATGTGTGTTACTACCAGACAGATATTCAGGAATTAACGTCTAAACCTGAATGAAATCGGACAGTTATGCAGCATAAAGGCGACTTTTTAACCCCTGCGGGTTAGATATTAGACACTTAGATAAATGTGTGAAAAAAGGGGTTGACGGTCACGGCGCATATCCGCATAATACGCGCCACTTCCCGAGAGGGAGGAAACAAAAAAGTGGCTACGTAGCTCAGCTGGTTAGAGCACATCACTCATAATGATGGGGTCGCAGG
>CAZDUT010000279.1:0-3218 GCA_964508695.1 uncultured Alteromonas sp. | reverse complement strand
AGAGATCTTCTCGCAGCGTTTTCTTATTGTTATCAAGTAGGCTGGGTCGGTTGACTGACTCCAGTCTATTGTATCGTCAGGATCCCATGATCCTTAAGGCGCGAATTGATAAAAAGGTGTGAAAGCTGATACTTAGGTGTGTGATTTAATATGTATTCTTATCCGGTGAAGGCAGGCAAAGCGGTACGAATCGCTATTTGTTGCCGGCTTTTGCCTGAAAATACTGGTTATCCTCAAGGCGCAGGGCGGTCATGGTTTGGCCCCAGACGTAGCCGGTATCCAGGGCGATGAACTGAGTGTCATTGGTTTTGCCTTCAAGGGCTGCCCAGTGCCCAAAAAGGATTTTCTCATCATTACCCAGCAACGGATTCGGTGCCTTAAACCAGGGGACCAATTCTGCCGGCGCCTGAGAGGGGCTGCTTTTGGTTGCGAATTCCAGGGTGTCGCCAGGACCAATGAATCGCATCCGGGTGCAGGCATTTATGATAAACCGCTGACGGCCGACGATGTCCATTTTCTCTTGCCAGCTGTCCGGCGTGTTGCCATACATAGTCTCTAGCATGGCGGCAAAATCATCTGCACGTAAACGGGCACTGATTTCATCACTAAGCATAATCAGTTGTTCCGTTGACCAGCCGGGGTACAGGCCGGCATGGACCATTGTGTGTGCCGGGGTAATCCGGCAGGCGAGGGGAAAGCGACGCAGCCAGTCGATAAGAGTGGAAAAGCTTGGCGAGCTAATCAGCGGCCCGAGGTTATCGCTGTTTTTGGGTTTGCGGATCCCCTGGCTTATCGCCAGCAAGTGCAAATCGTGGTTGCCTAGCACGGCATGGAAGGCATCGCCCAGATCATACAGAAACTCAAGGGTAGACAGCGAGTCGTCACCACGTGCCACCAAATCACCCACTGCGTATAACTTGTCGCGGCTGGGATCAAAGTTCGCGTTACGTAACAGCTGTTGTAAGCCGCGGTAACAACCCTGAATATCGCCGACGATGAGTGTCTGCGACCCCATATTCACCTCAAAAATGTTAGTTAATTAGATTGGGTACGGCCAGTCTGAAAACATCAATATTGGCGCGAAAGGCACTGCCATCAGCGCTTTCCATTTGATAGTAGCCTTGCATGCTACCCACCGGCGTATCGAGAATGGCGCCGCTGGTATATTGGTATTCATCACCGGGTTGAATAACAGGTTGCTTACCCACCACGCCATCACCGGATACTTCGGAGGTTTTTCCATTCGCATCGGTGATAAGCCAATAGCGGGACAACAATTGCACCGCTTGCTGGCTCTTGTTACTGATAGTCACCTGGTAGGCGAATGCATACTGGTCGGCACGCTCTGTGGCATGATCCGGCAAATGCCGGGTTGCCACATGGATCAACACCAACGGCTCAGTAGTGATCATAAACAGTCTCCGCCCTGCTCATAGACAAAGTTGGCCAGCATCGCGAAGTCATGCAGACTCAGCATCTCCGCGCGTACGCCAGGCTCAATGCCCAGACTAGCAATATCAGATTCACTAATACAGTCTTTTAGCGAGTTGCGAATGGTTTTACGGCGCTGGTTAAACGCCAGTGCACACACCCGCTCCAGTGTGCTGACAGAATGCACATTAACCGGTGATGTAGGGTGGGGAACCAGTCTGACAACCGCTGAATCGACTTTAGGGGGGGGCTTAAATGCACCGGGTGGCACAGTCAGCACCGGAATAACCCGGCAATAGTACTGTGTCATAACCGATAATCGGCCGTAGCTTTTTGAGCCGGGACCCGCCGCAAGACGGTTTACAACTTCCTTTTGCAACATAAAGTGCATATCACTGATGTAGTCTGCGTAGTCAAACAAATGAAACATCAGCGGGGTGGAGATGTTGTACGGCAAGTTACCGAACACCCGAAGTTTCTTCTCGGTGTCAGGCATCGCGGCTTGCAGCGACGAGAAGTCGAGTGTTAACGCATCCTGCTCGATAATGTTGAGCTTGTCGCCATGAAAAGGATGGTGGCGGAGTCGCTTTGCAAGATCCCGGTCAAGTTCTATCACTGTCAGTCTGTCTACTTGCTCACAGACGGGATCAGTCAACGCACCAAGTCCCGGTCCGATTTCAACCAGGTTGTCGCCATTTTGTGGATGAATTGCAGATACAATTTTGTCGATGACATAGTCATCATGCAAAAAGTTCTGGCCAAAACGTTTTCGGGCCGTGTGCCCCAGGTGAGTTTTACTCATTGTTGATGCTTTGCAAGTTCTATTGCTTTTTGTAAGGCCTTCCGGAAGCTTCCCGGATCGGCGTTGCCAGAGCCTGCGAGGTCAAGTGCGGTACCGTGATCCACAGACGTTCGGACGAAAGGCAGGCCCAGGGTTATATTGACCGCCGCGCCAAACCCTTTGTACTTCAGTACGGGCAGCCCCTGATCATGATACATGGCCAACACTACGTCAGCTTCATCGAGGTACTTCGGCTGAAAAATTGTATCCGCAGGCAATGGCCCGGTAATACGCAGTCCTTCTTTACGTAATGCTTCCAGAGCCGGACCAATGACGGTGATTTCTTCAGTGCCAATATGGCCATCTTCACCGGCGTGTGGATTCAGACCACACACGAAAATATGAGGCTGCTGGAGACCGAATTTTTGTTTCAGATCAGTATCAATAATCCGGATAACCTTGTGTAGCCGCTCTTCGGTAATGGCGCGAGACACATACTCCAGGGGAATGTGGGTGGTGGCTAACGCCACGTTCAGTCCTTCGGTTGCCAGCAGCATGACCACGTCAATGGTATTGGACTGGTGAGCGAAAAACTCGGTGTGACCACTGAACGACACGCCCGCCTGATTGATGATGCCTTTGTGTACCGGTCCGGTGACCACAGCATCAAAGTCTCCATCAATGTTGGCCTGACAGGCCTGGCGCAGTGTCTCTACCACGTACAGCCCGTTAGCACTATTGAGCACGCCGGCGGTGACCGTAGTATTGATATCAACCTGATTGATGAATAGCTCGCCGGGCTCAGGCAGGCGGGCTATGGACGGCTCATACGGCGTAAGGTCAAGCGGGAGTCCCAGCTCGTCGGCGCGCGCCCTGAGCATGTCAGTGTCGGCAAATACCACCAGTTGCGCTGGCCAGGCTTCCTGGGCCAACTGAATGATGAGATCGGGCGCGATACCCGCTGGCTCACCAGGGGTAACGGCGATTTTGAAGGGTAATGACATAT
>CAZDUT010000278.1:0-3323 GCA_964508695.1 uncultured Alteromonas sp. | reverse complement strand
GAAGTGAGGTGTTGCGTGGTTAACATGAGCGAACTTTAAGACCATCCCTCACGTTTATTTCTTTGGCGACGATAGCTTACCGCTGGCAGGTGACGATTAACAACCAGCCTTACTTAACATAGTGTGTAAACACTGCTTTTCGCTCTCTGTAATATCTATGCAGGCGGCAAAATCTTGCTCCTACAGCAGAACGAACTTGCCACCCGGGCTTTTTAATCAATCGCTGACACCGATAAAAAAAGCGGAAGGCCAGGGCCTTCCGCTTCACTTACGTTTGAGAGAGATACTGTGCTATAAAAGTGGCGCTTTGGCACAGGATTTGCTTTAATTGCAGTGTGTCAAAAGTTTGTTCAGAACGCTTTTGTCGCTATGGCCAAGCCTCCACTTCATGCTTGCCATATACCTAGCACCCTTATCACTACCCCAATTTAGGTAAGGGTGCTAACTTCCCCCTTAGCCCTGTAGTAGACTCAGTGCAGCCTGTGGACGCTGGTTTGCCTGCGCCAGGATAGACTGAGAGGCTTGCTGCAGAATCTGGTTTTTGGTCAGTTTCGCTGTTTCAGCCGCAAAGTCAGCATCTTTGATTCGTGACTTAGCCGCTGACAGGTTTTCAGAAATATTAGCCTGGTTGTTGATAGTCGACTGGAAACGGTTCTGCACCGCACCCAATTCGGCTCGTTTCTTATCAACTACCGCAATCAGGCTGTCCATACCGGCTAATACTGCCTGTGCGTTACCTTGATTTGATACACTGATTGAAGACGCAACGAAGTTTGCTGCGAAAGAATAGCTAGTGGCTGCTTCTGACCCCCCGGCGTCACTCACGCCAGCTGCCAGCGCTGACAATGCTTTGCCGCTAACCGCACTTGCAATACCCGCGATACCAGACAGTGTGAAACCACCGTTCGCACTCATAGTGTTCGCTGTACCACCAACATTTTGCATACTAAAGCCAATAGACTGAACCGCATCTGCGCCAACCTGGAACGTCGCATCGTAGCTACCGTCCAGCAAGTTCTGCCCACCAAACGTAGTGTCTTGGGCAATACGATTAACTTCGTCCATCAGTGAACGAATTTCTTCCTGAATCGCCAGGCGATCTTCGTCGGTATTGGAACCGTTAGCCGCCTGTGATGCCAGCGTTCTTACACGCTGAAATGAATTGGTGATTTCATCCATCGCACCTTCGGCGGTTTGTGCCAGTGAAATGCCGTCATTGGCGTTACGGATCCCCTGATCCAATCCCATAATCTGAGAATTCAGACGGTTTGAAATTTGTAACCCCGCAGCATCGTCCTTTGCACCATTGATGCGGAAGCCTGAAGACAAGCGCTCAAAGGCTTGATCCAAGCCATTTGATGAACTCATCATCTGACGTTGTGCGTTTAGTGAACTTACATTAGTATTGACGGTTAAAGCCATGGTATATCTCCTCAATCTCTCTTTAAGAAAGTGGTTTGTCTCTCAATCCAAACGCTCGCTTTCTCAGTGAACTGCCCGGTCTCTCATCCCCGGTTAATTTGGTTAACGGCATTCGCAAAAATTACTTAAGTGTTTTTTTGAAAAATTGGTGAGTTATTAAAATAAACCCTAATATTCAAACACTTAAAAAAGTTAACACTCCAAACCACGGTGAAAAAACGTGAGCTGAAACGCGCATCACAGCGATGATTCAACCTCGTCTTCCCCCCAACAAACAATAAGTGTCTGGTGTTAGCAGGACACGAATGCGTAAACGACGACACTTCCCGCTGGCGACAAAAAATCACAGGCAGCGCCTGCATAAAAAACCGTCCCTTTGATTGCACACAAGGCTAACAACGCACGCGTTGGGACGAACCTGTCGATAAGTCAGATAGGCATTAATGACGGGAGCTTTATTGATAACCAAAAGCGCGGATAAACAGGCGTATCACCTTCAACGTGTCTCGTGCACCCACACGCAATGGCTGCCGAATACACTCTCCACAGGCACCAAGCCAGGGGTACAGCGCCAGCCAAACGCACGAATATGATTCATCCCCGTTTTGTGTGAGTGACGGGTGGGCGCTATCGGTTTATTTGATGTCTACACTAACCAATAAGTTGTCAGGGGAGTCAGCTGATGCCATTGTTATCGGGGTGTTTTTTCGCCATGTTCGTAAATTGGCGGGAGGCACGTACCGTGCCGGGAGGAATGAACGCAGGCTGACACTCATGAATGCCAGCCTGCTGGCCGTTTAATGAAACGAACGCCTGCCTACTCAGGCAGGGTGTTAATCCGGGTCTTAGCCTGCACGCTGCGCGTAGGCCTTTTCTCTTTCGCTCTCAGGAACGTTAAGCCAGGCTGTACGAATAGGCTCAAGCAGACCATAAGTTTCTTCTAATGGCGTACTTTCATTTTTTAAATGCGCGTCATTCACGCGATCAATCATATAGCTATACAGACCGTAAAGGTTCTCAGAAACCTCACCGCCCGCATCAAAATCCAGGGTATCCCGCAGATACATTAAAATTGAAACAGCTTTTGAGATGTTCTCTGATTTTGCTTCCCGGTCATCACGCTCTATTGCCCCCTTGGCATAGGCAATACGATCAAGAGCCCCTTGCAGCAGCATCAGAGTGAGCCTATGGGGATCGGCAGTTGAAATTTCTTGTTTCAAGCTACCTTTTTTGTACGCATTGATACCACGTAAAGACATAAAAACTCCCATTGTTATCTGTATCGTGCCGCGAGCAAATCAGACCCGATGCAATTAAGCATGTTTACCGAAGGGGTTACCGGCAGTAAATGTACTTGCCCGTTTAAACGTCCCCTGACAACTGCTCAGTCCGACGCTTGTCTTGGTCATCAATAATGCAAACATCACTGACGTCTTCTCTCTCAAAGTTGTTATCGACACATTCCTGATTTGCTGTAGTAAAAAATTGAAAAATTATTAGCGGGGAATAACCCTCTGACAGCCATGGGAAAAATGAATATTGTGACGACTTGCCAACCAGATAGGGTGACGCACCGGACAAACCGGGGCTGACAAACATGCTACATACAAACACGTACATTGCTTCACGGTAACTCGCCCGATGTGTCAGGTCAGCAAAGGCTCAGCGACGGCCCGAATGATGCCCAATATTAAGCCGACAGTGCTTGTTCTTAAATGTAATTGAACAGGGATAAGTTGGTAACCTTGGGAAACGATGCCAGGGCGGCGTTTAAGGCTGTATCCTGCTTAGCGAATTCAATCGATGCTTGTGCATAATCAATGTCTTCGATAGATGACCGCGACGCTTTCGTGGCCACCTCCAAATCAAGGTTGTTTTCATTTACAGACGCCGCAGTATTC
>CAZDUT010000277.1:0-3339 GCA_964508695.1 uncultured Alteromonas sp. | reverse complement strand
CCATTCCGTCACAAGCCCTGGCCTACAAAGTCGGTGCGCTGAAAATTCAGGAGTTGCGTGAGAAAGCTGAAAATGCGTTGGGTGATGACTTTGATATCAAAGCCTTCCATGCTCAGGTACTGGGCACCGGCGCGCTGCCACTGACCGTACTGGAAGAGAAAATTAACCGCTGGATTGAAAGTCAGAAGAGCTAAGCCTTTTCTTAACGCGATAACGTTGATAAAAAGCTGACAGTAAGCACTGTCAGCTTTTTTATTGCACTACGCGCTGCTCTCTCCCACCACAAATAACACCATGATATGCACCAAAGATGCAGCCGTTATAAAATAGTATTTCGCGTGTCCCATGAAAGCTCGATAATCTCAGGCCCCAGAAAACGCATGGCGACCGCTCTTACACTGTTGCATAAAAACATCGTTGCCTGCGCCAGAGATTAGTCCGACTTTTCAGCCGGCAGCGTTTGCTGAGGTGACGCTTTGATTAGTTTTAGCCGTTGTTTATCTGACGCATCGAATACCACAAGCCAGGTGCTCGATTTAATTTCATAGTGGCTAGCCTCATTCAGTGCCGTCAGGAAGCGTTGCTCCTGGCTTGAGACAGCAGGGACACATGCCCGACGTGTGGAAACAACGTTTGCAACCACGAAGTTACTGTCATTAGTGTTTACGTCTCCTGTATATCGGTTGCATCCGGTCGAGCCGGTAATTTTATTATCCCCTTCAAGCTGCAGGGTGACCATGGTGCGATCAATTACACCACTTTCATCGATATCTTCGACCTGCCATAAACCTGTTAGCTCCACTGGCTCAGCCTCCTCAGCCTGCGCTGTATTCTCTGAGGCACAGCCGGTAATTATTCCAGCCAGAATCACTAACAACAGACCTGATAATGTTTGCCGCATATAAAAAGCTCTCCTATTTCGCAAAGGCGTTCAGGTAACGCTTTACCAGCACAGTCAGGCTCTGATTCGTTACCATGTTGTGACCGTCTCAGCTCATACAGATGCAGGACCCACTTCATTTTTACTTCTCAAACTACTTCAACGAAATATCGTGAAAATTAAATTCAGTGCATACCACGGCATAACCTGAGTGCTGAATTGAGTAAAGCTTATTTTCGGCGCTCTCGCCACCAACACGTTCACGAAACGTGCCGCAGAAATCCCGCTACCGAAGTATATTTGTGTACTTGTGCCATTGCGCATGACGGTCGTTACGACGGGCTAACGCCGGTTGATAATGTTCTCACCGTGCACATCAAGACCAAGCTGTATGGCTGTTATGGTATCAACGGAATCAAACAAGATCTGACACCCTGCATTTATCATTTTTAGCCACACATCGCGGAGCTTATCTGCACGTTTACCGGTCCAGAACTCGCGGGTTTTGTTGATATAGGCGATGACCGGTTCAGTGTGCCCGTCCTGGTACATGCGACGCACTAATTCAAAATCAGGACCGAAAGAATGCAGGACTGCCGACTCACTTGTCTCAATGGACATTAATAACGCGTTAAAAGCCGCTTCATGTTTACCTTGTCGGTAAGCGACCCACGCCCGTGCTATATCCACTGCGTGAGCTTCACTGCTGAAGCCATCTAATACATTGCCGGCAATTTGCTGTGAGACACTCAGCGCATCACCGTGTGCAAACATGCGGTTGATTTTGGCACTGACGTCACTGATAGGATCAATTTGCGCGCTGTATTTAAGGTGCCGGCTTAAATCCCCAAGCACCTGATATGGATTGCTGCTGCCCGTCAGGCTTCGTTTATAGTCGGCTAGGGTCTGATCATATAACCGCATATTTTTGGCCTCAAAATACGCGAAACGCTGTTTTACAAATTGATGATATTCGGGATCGTCACAGCCAAGCTTATAGTCGGCATAAACGTTAGCCGTAACCAGCAGAGAGAGACATGCCCAGAGAGCGACCAAATGCGTCATCAGTCGACTAACCTTTCAGAGACCGTGCACGTTTTTACGTACAGACGCGCAGAATGATCTGCCGCGCCATTGCTTAGCGGATCATAATGCCATGACTTTCATCAGCGGAGTTTTCGGACCTGGTTAATTTTCTGTTTTGCCCAACGACGAATCCGGTACGTTTTTGATCATCATGCGCTCGCGTCGGCGATTCATCATCTTAGCCAGACGGCGCATGCTTACCGTGGTGTCTTTCTCATCCACAATGTCGACGCCCAGCAGGCGCTCGAGCATGTCTTCCAGCGTCAGGACCCCCTCCAGGCCGCCGTACTCATCGACCACCAGCACCATATGCACATTCTTATCAAGGAAATGTTCAAAAGTGCCTGAAAGCGGCATGCTGCCCAGTATCGTGACCAGGTCTTTAGCATATTCACTCAGCGCCTTGTCGGTATTGCCTCTTGCCTGTGCCACCAGCAAATCAGCACGCATCACGTAGCCGGTGATATTTTCTGAGTCGTCATCTTCGTAAACCGGTATCCGCGAAAACTCAATGTGCGCATGTTTGTGAAAGAAGGTTTCCACCGTCATCGATTCCGACACGGAAAACAGTGCGGTACGGTGGGTGATAGCGTCTTTCACTTTTACTTCGTGCAAACTCAGCAGGCTTTGCAAAAACGCCGCTTCATGATTTGCCAGCTGTCCTTCCTGCCCTGACAGTTCAGCCATGGCGTGCAATTCTGAACGACTCAAGCCCCGCAATGGACTGTCTTCCTTAAAGCCCTTGGTCATCCAAGTCGACATGATTACAAATGGTTTTAGTAAGATTGTGAGGTACTTGAGGAAATAGGCAGTGGGCGGCGCCAGTGCCCGCCAGTAGGTGGCCCCCAGGGTTTTCGGAATGATTTCCGAAAAGATAAGGATAAGCAGTGTCAGCACGGCAGAAATGACGCCTAAATAGGCCTCACCAAAGACAATCGCCGCCTGGGCGCCCGCACCCGCTGCGCCCATGGTATGCGCGATGGTATTGAGCGTAAGAATGGCCGACAGCGGCTTATTGATGTCATCGGTCAGCCTTCTGAGCACCTTGCCGCTCGGGCGTCCCTCCTTCTCAAGCACCGATATAAAGGCCGAGGATACACTTAGGATCACTGCTTCGGCGATGGAGCAGAGAAAAGAAAAACCCAGTGCGCAGAGCACATAGACTATCAATAGAAACATGAGCAGGTCATTGACGAAATTAGTGTGACTGTAGGCCTATTATGCGTGACTCAGCGGTGAGTACAAGAAAAGTCACCAATCGGTGCCGCTACTTTCAATTTACTGTCAGCTTTTTTAACAGTTTTGGTTTTAGAAACATCCAAATATAACCAGCTTATTGATAATTTTCGATAAAGTCCTTCCGGCACACCATT
>CAZDUT010000276.1:0-3371 GCA_964508695.1 uncultured Alteromonas sp. | reverse complement strand
ATGGTCGGCATGTTCTTTCTGAATAACCTCATCAGGGTTACCGTCCAGATCGACACGATGTTCGCCTTCTTTAATACTGTACAAATAGCGCCAGCTGTTAGTGTAGTGACGTAATGTTGATCTTAGCAATGTTTTGCTTATGCGATCATCGTTTTCAAGCCGTGCGGCTAAGTCCTGAAAAATCCCAATTTTCAGTGGGCGTGCATCGCCTTCCACCGAAAAACACTTCGGGAACGATTCGGCAAGAAAGGCAATAACTTCCTTACTATTAGTAAACTTCTCTGGTGATTCCATTAATACTATCTAAGATTGGTCTGGATGGTCATGATTATCCGCATCATCCCAAGTTGCCAGCGTATGGTCAACCCAGACAAGCAATTCATCATCATCTAAATCGGTTAAAGTACGATCTTCCTGCCAGGTTTCCCAGGCAAAATGCAAAAGCTTTTCAAGACGTAAGGTTTCAATATCATCCTCAGCACGGTCATATATACCGTGAAGAACAAAATTTAAACGCTCTGTGGCTTCGTCGGGATCATCGTGAAAATCTTCCATGTCGTTTTGCGTCGCCAACACCACATGGATATCTACGCTGTATTTCATTGGCTGTTCAGACTCTGTACCAACAGCGCTGCAATTGCCGACAGTCCCTGTTCATCATCGCTATCAAAGCGACTGAGGTTTGGACTGTCGATATCCAGTACGCCCAGTAAGGTATCATCTTGTATCAGCGGTATAACGATTTCAGAATTAGAGGCTGCGTCACAGGCAATGTGACCATCAAACGCATGCACATCATCTACCCGCTGAGTTTCTCGCGTTGCTGCGGCCGTACCACACACGCCCTGGCCCATTGGAATTCGGATACAGGCTGGCTGGCCCTGGAACGGGCCTAACACCAGCTGATCGTCTTTATACAGGTAAAAGCCCGCCCAATTTACATCGTCCAGCTGATTAAATAGCAGCGCACTGATATTCGCCATATTGGCAATCGTGTCATGCTCGTCTGCGAGTAGACTCTCGGCCTGACTGATAAGTGTTTTGTAGAATTGCTGTTTCACTCACTACCCTTATTGATTAATTGCATAGCGCACGCTGACCCTTGCCGTTGTTTGTTGCTGGCCCGGCATCGATGGCGACGCATCGCTTGCCATCATTTCAGCGCGCATTACCGGCACAGGCATATTGCCACCGGATTCGGAGATTGCAACCACCTCTCCCAATTTTACCCCAAGCTCTTTGGCAAGCATCCCGGCACGTTGCCTGGCATCGTTGACAGCTAGCTTCAGTGCCTTGTCATAGGCTGAATGCTCTTCACTTGACGTAAAACGAAAATCAATGATGCGGTCGACACCGCGCTTTAAGATACCGTCGATAAGTGTGTCGAACTGCTGAATATCCTGCTGCGATATCTGCACTTCCCTGGCCAGCACAAATCCACTCTGTTCCCGACCATTTGGTCCAGGCACGTAATTGGGACTGAGCCGGACTTCCATTGACTGGATATGCGTCTGCTCAACACCCTGCTCAAGCAAAAAGTCGACGACCTGCTGCAGGTCTTGTTGAACAGCCTCATTGAGTTTGGCCACCGTCTCACCTTTCTCTTCCAGCATAAAGCGCAGGGAAAATCCATCGGGCACGGTTGACACCTGACCCTGTCCGATGACATCGATGGCTGATACTTGCTGGCCCAGCGAGGGCATGCTGACGAGAGATGAAAGTAGGAATATGGCGAACAATGAACGTTTAATCATAATTTTATCCAGAGCTATGAAAGGCATGTATGTTTACATAGATTAGATGAATTTAAGATTAACGAAAAAAAATTCCGGAAGCCTGAAGCGCTTCCGGACCCAAAACAAAACCGGTTGTCAGCGCAGGACGCGCTTAAGACTGGCTATGCAGTGATCGATATTGCGCGGTTTGCAGGCGTGCCCCATCAGGCCGATACGCCATACTTTGCCCGCAAAATCCCCCAGCCCAGCGCCAATTTCGAGGTTAAATTCGTTCAGTAACTGCTTTCTGACCGCCGCATCATCAACACCTTGCGGGATGCGCACAACGTTGAGCTGCGGTAAGCGGTAATCTTCATCTACCGCCATTTCCAGCCCCAGCGATGACAGACCGGATAACAACGCCTGATGCCCTTTTTCATGCCGTTGCCAGGCATTTTCCAGTCCTTCCTCATGAAGCATCAGAAGTGATTCGTGCAGTGCATATAAGCTGTTGACCGGCGCAGTATGATGGTATGCGCGTTTACCGCCTTTACCCCAGTAGCCGACAATAAGATTCATATCCAGAAACCAGCTCTGCACCGGGTGTTTTCGTGACTGAATAACATCGACGGCTTTATCACTGAACGACACGGGAGATAATCCCGGTACGCAGCTCAGGCACTTTTGCGACCCTGAGTACACGGCATCTATTCCCCACCCGTCAACATCCAACTCAATTCCGCCTAAAGATGTCACTGCATCAACAATACTAAGGCACTGATATTGCGCGGCAAGTGCGCACAGGGCTTTAGCATCATTGCGTACGCCAGTCGATGTTTCTGCGTGCACGAATGCCAAGGCTTTTATGTCTGGATTGGCCTTTAGCGTGTCCTCGACCTTGCTGAGGTCTGTTTGTTTACCCCAGTCATCCTCTACAATAATCGCCTGGGCGCCTATCCGTTTAACATTTTCAACCATGCGATTGCCAAAAACGCCGTTAACGCACACGCAAACCTTATCACCCGGCTCTATAAGATTAACGAAACACGCTTCCATGCCCGCTGAGCCCGGCGCAGAGACCGGCATGGTGAGTGCATTCGTGGTTTTAAACGCGGATTGTAACAGGGCTTTGATATCGTCCATCAGCTCAATGAAACTGGGATCCAGATGTCCCAGTGTACTGCGTCCCAGTGCGTTCAGTACGCGCGGGCTAACATCGGAAGGACCTGGTCCCATGAGCGTGCGTTCTGGTGGGATAAATGAGGTGTGTGTCATAGCTTCTTCCTTTTTTCTGTCAACTGCCGCATTGTCCAAAATATAACTCGAAACAACAACCAACTGTATCGAATATAAATATCGTGAATAATAGAGGTATTTAGCCTGTGGATAACCCGGTGAGTGAACTGTGCGCAGCCAGTGGGTAAGCCTGCAATTAGTTTTATCAAACCTCCGACCAGTTGGAAGTCTTTGATAACTCGTTTAAATTCACGCTGCGTCGATGAAACAGAGGTGTGTAAGCAAAATTTCACAAAATAATTGTTTATAAAATAAACAAATGTGATCTATTATTACTGTCCGTTGTAAAAAATTTTGCATGAACTTCTCCCTTGCAAAAGTTAGCGCACGGCTCAGCAATGAGCCATTCCCCTAGGCCCG
>CAZDUT010000275.1:0-3380 GCA_964508695.1 uncultured Alteromonas sp. | reverse complement strand
GTCGTTAGAAGAGTCAGTAATCTCTTTGAGTGCCTTTTCACTGATTGCATTGCGGTGAATGAGCAGATCGAAGGGGTTGTTAGTTCCGCCAAGTTCATAACGGAATTTAGCCCCTAATACTTCCCCCAATTCTTTGGCCGTTTCTAAGTCGGCATCATTAAACGACCCGGATTGCTTGTTGATGATCTGCATAACACCCATCAGCACGCCCGCATTCAATATGGGAACACAAAGAATGTTATTGGTTTTAAAGTCGCTGCCCTTATCGAATTTATCGGCAAAACGCAGACGTGGGTGAATAGTACGTAATTCCTCGGCGTTGTACGGGTCGTCAATAATCAGCGGTAGCTGTGACAGCGCAACATAACCCGCAATTGACATGGGGCTGATGGGAACCTTGATTTCAAGTGTCTCTTTGCCCGTTTTAAAGCGCGCCACTAAATCCTGATGCTGGCGACGGCGCTGGAAAATACTCATACGCTGGGCACCGAACAAATTCAGAATTATCGGTTCCAGGCGTTGATAAGCATCCATCAGCGAGGAGTGCTCAGCCAGAATGGCGTTAATTTGTTGAAGAGTTTGTTGCTGACTGCTGTCGGAATACATAGTAATTCTGGTTCTGCTCTGCTTAGTCTCGGGCAAGTACGCGCGATATCAATAATATAGTTTTATTGTAGGTCACAATATACCTATCTATCAGCATCAGCAATAAGACGCTAGATCTGAAAATGGCAAAGGGTATGCGCGAACACAACCAAATTAAACGGTCTTGGTCAGGTTTTTGATTGGTTTCGGCCGCGGCAGCTTGCTTACACGGCTAAAATTCACGCTGTCCGTCACTGCTTGGGTAAGCGGCTTTAATAAGCGACCCCGTTATTTTTACGACGCTTGCGGGCAGGTCGGGGGACAGGCTATGAGCCAGTCCCCGCGAGATCAGAAACGTACATTCACTGCAGGTCTCCCTATTTCTGTATACCGGCATCAGCACTACGCTGACGGTCAGGATTTAACGTTTTGCACTGGGGGACGCGCTATCGGACCACTTTGTAGTTTGTGGATAGGCAACCATCAGGCGGTGAGGAAACGAGTATTGTGCCCCGAACAACACCTGCAATAGGCACTTTCCGGTTGGGGGAGCAGATTTATGCTAAACTTCACTTCAACAGAGGCTGCTTTTCACACACTAGACCCGCTTAAACAAAACCAAGGCAGGGATGAAAATGTGCTTCTTTGTTTATTGTCGTCTTCTCCAACTCGGTATCTGCTGCGCAGCTGCACTGTGCCTTGTCATGCCGATTACAGGTCACGCGATAGAGGTCAGGGTCGGCGTGATGTCACCCAAAGTAGGGCCCTCACGCGATGCTGGCGAAAGCCATGATTATCTGGTGAGTGTTGCGTTGGCGTCCCACGGCAAAATTGTTGTCAACGATCAGGTGGTATCGATAACGCCGGTATTTATTGATACCCAGTCGCAGGAGTCAGACGCGGTATGCCGGGATCAGGCTAGGCGGCTGTTAGAAGAGAAAAATGTCGCACTCATAATCGGACCGGTACAGAGTGGCTGTGTCAAATCGGTGCTCTCCGGTAACCTGCCGGTGCCCGTTATCACCTCGCTGGCGTCGGCGACATCATTAACGGCAAACCGTAATCCCTGGTTTTTTAGAGCCAATGGAAATGATAAGGCGCGCTTGCGAAAGCTATGGAAACATATCGATGGTGTGCTGACGGAACGCTCCGCGTCGCAGTGGATGATAATCCACGACACTACACGTTACGGCGACGGCTTACGCGAAGATTTGCAATCGATTTTACCCAGCCACAAAGTTTATACACTGGACCAGTTAAACCAACCGCTTGCACGGCAAGAAATACTACAATGGTTTGGTCGCAATGACCGTAACCATAATGTTTTTCTTCTTGGCATAACCGATACAGTCATCAACGGTTATAACCTGATTTCAGAGCTGGCCCGACAAGCAGGCAACCAGCCAAACATTTTCACTGTAGGGTCATCGCAGCGCTTACTCAGCAGTAATCCGCTGGGCATTGTCACCGTGGGTGAAATGACCCTGCGCAACAATGGCAGTCGTATTTTAGAGGATGAGCTCGCTCGCATGAGTATGGCGTCAGCGGCGCATGGCTTTACGCTTTACCCGACGACCTATCAGGCCGCGCGTTTTATCGTGCCGCAAGCGATTGAACGAGCCTTACAGCAGTTGTTGGCCGCGTCCCCAGACTTTACACTGAACGCCGAGACTGGCCAAAGGCTGCGTGAGGCCATCAGGGAGCAGTTGGAAAACGGCACATTCAGTTCCTTGCAGCCGCCGCAGTTTGTCAACTTTACCAATGGTGAAATGTCGTCAATCTTCGATTTTCCCATCAATAAAATTAATGCGACTTATGTCCGTCTTGACAGACCAACAAGTGACATCAGCTGGGTTGAGTTTTTGACTGAACAAAAACATGTGAATTATCTTGAGTCGCCGATCTTAGTCACGATTGTTGGTCACAATTTGCGTGGTTCTCCGGTTACGCTATCGCTGGTCAAAGAAGGTAAGGTGTTAACGCGAACAGAGCCTTTAACCTTGCCAGACAAAGATCCACAACAAGTGTCTTTTCATGTCACCACGCCCGGCGATTACGAGATACACAGTAGCCAGCTGGCGTATCCGGCCCACGCCAGCGTCAGTGTCACAATGTCGCCGTTTTACCTGGTATGCGCGGCATCCGCCCTTATTGGTGTGTTAATGAAGCAAAAAATCATCCAAATGTCGTGGGGTAACCGTCTTCGGGTGGTGCTTGAAGGAATGCTCGCGGGGTTTGCCGTGGCATTTCTGTCTACTTATATTCAATACTGGATCCTTCCCGTGGCGAAATCCGACTGGAATATCCTCAATGGTATATTGTTCGGTTTCATGGGGGGATGGTTTGGCCCCATGATCATAAAAACCCTGACAAGCCGGCTTATGCCAGGGGACTAAGCAGACACAAGCGACCTGACGGCACGGTACAGGCCATGTGAAAAAAAGCGTAAGGGGCCCCGTAACCGGCAACAGCGAGCTAAGACGCCTATGCCGACAACGATAAGGTGTAAATAGTTGCGCAATAATCACACTTTCCACTTGCGTTAGATGCTGGTGTCTGTATAATTCGCGCCCACTGCCCATTACGGGCAATAAATTTTAGCCGCGACCTCACTGCTTTTAGGGTGGTTGCCAACGTGACGGACAACTGTTACTGGCGTGCTAGAAGAAGAACAGGGTTCCAATTGGGAACCATCGGTTTACGCACATCTTTTCTTCCCGGCAAAAAGTGGGAGAGAAAAGGTGAATTTTTTTGTTCTTTCGATTGGAGCTTAATCGATGCCAAATCAAAGAATT
>CAZDUT010000274.1:0-3403 GCA_964508695.1 uncultured Alteromonas sp. | reverse complement strand
CAGGTCATTGATATTATTGAGGTTATAGTCTGCTATTTTTTCTTTTTCAATGATCGATACCGACTGTGGTGTATCGAAGCTATCAAGCCCAAGGCCAGTGGCGCCCGAGCTGACGCGCTGAATCCGGCTTTCAACAATGCGGATTACCTCAATGTCTTCGTCGCCTGCCGGCGCACTGCGTGTTTGAGTATCGTTTGACTGCGCATGCACGCTCAACGCGAGCATGATGGGAGAAAGGGCAAAAAACATCTTTGTATTCATAGCGGTCCGTGAGTGTGTGGAATTATTAGAGGGCAGAGGTTAGCCCCTTTAACTTGTAATGTAAATAGAAATCATTGTCATTTGCATTTATTCACTAACGCTGCATTACACATCCTCCCCCATCAACTGACTGGCACAGACAAACAATATACCTGTGCAACAGACAGCCTCAGACCGCTATTGCAACAGAATAATGAAGACAATGGGCTTATGCTTTCGCGACATGTGGGCGCGGGACAAATTCGCTCAGTCTCGCCTGTAAGATGCCAGGGTTGGCAGTCTTGGCTTTTTAGTGACGCATATCCGGCGGAATCGGCAGGTCTTTTTTCAGTGGTTTGGGGCGTTTGGCCTTACCGGCCTTAAACGCTTTCAGCTGGTACACATACGCCAGCACCTGAGCAACGGCCATAAACAGTTTATTGGGGATCTCTTCGTCGACCTCGGTAGAGTAATATATTGCCCGAGCCAGCATCGGCGACGGTAGTAAGGGAACATTGGCACCCGTGGCAATTTTACGAATATGCATGGCCAGCTCGTCAGCACCTTTGGCGACCAGCACGGGAGCCCGCCCGCCTTCCTCATCGTACTTTATCGCTACCGAAAAGTGCGTAGGGTTAGTCACGACCACATCGGCGTCGGGAACGTCCTGCATCATACGGCGGGTAGCAGCCTGCATTTGCAAACGCCGAATACGGCCTTTTACTTCAGCATCACCTTCCGCATTTTTGCGTTCGTCCTTGACTTCCTGCTTGGTCATTTTCATTTCTTCGTTGTGCTTATGCTTCTGATACGGCACATCGATAAGCGCGATAGGGATCGTGCCACACGCCAGCAGTAGAAATGCCCAGCCGAGCATGTCCAGCGCGTGAAATATGTTCCCCGGAAACAGCTCCCGATCCAGGTGCAGCGCTTCATCTTTGAAGTACAGCATGGCAACGAAGCCCATGCCCGCAACCACAAAAAACTTGGCCAGAGACTTGAGCAGTTCCACCAGACCATTGGTGCCAAACATGCGTTTGAAGCCACTCAGCGGATTCATTTTACTGCCTTTGGGCTTGGCTGCGTCCCAGGAAAAGTTATAGCCGCCCAGTGCCACAGAGCCGTACACGCCCGCAATGGTCGATACAATCATATAAAGCAGTAGCGGCCAGCCCACCGCACTAATGCCTTCACCCAGGGCGGAAAACATATGGGTAATGTCGTAGGTTTCATCCCGTGACAGCGTGAATGTCCGGCTCATCATGAGATAGAGCTCCTGGGCCAGCCAGCCACCCATGACCATGAAAATAAGGGCACTGATTACCAGCACCAACGCAGTCGATAACTCTTTGGATCGCGCGACCTGCCCTTTTTTCGCAGCATCCTCGAGTTTCTTATCCGTGGGTTCTTCTGTTTTATCGTGTGCGTCTGACATGATTTAGCCTAGCTCGGACAAATTCTCAGCAGTTCACACATAAACTGCTGCGCCCTGTCCCACTGCGTGGAAAAGTGCGCGGTGAAGTTACTCAATGTAATCCAAATAATGATAAGCCCCATCATTTGGGCAATTGAAAAACCGATACTGAAAATATTAAGTTGCGGTGCGGCCTTGGTCATGACACCAAACCCCAGATTCACAATTAACAGTGAAACGATAGGTGCCAGCGCCAGCGTCAGGGCAGAGACAAACATCCACCCGGCCCAGTGAGCAATCGCCTTGAACTGTTCACCACTCCACCACGCCTCACCAATGGGAAATGCCTCAAAGCTCATCACTATCATGCGGATCATCGTCAGATGACCGTCAAACGCCCAAAAAAGTAACGTGGCTAGAATAAGGTAAAACTGTCCCACCGCGGGCACATTAATACCGTTTACCGGGTCAACAATTGACGCAAAACCAAGGCCGGTCTGCATGGCGATGATCTGGCCGGCAAGCACGAAGGTGTTGAGGACCAGCATAGAGATAAACCCGATGGCAACGCCGATAAGCAATTGCTGTATGCCCAGCACAAAGGTACCGAGATTCACCAGATCCGTCACCGGTGCCGGCGGCACGACCGGTATAATGATCAGCGAAATCAGGATAGCCAGCATGCCACGTACCTGCGGCGATATTGAACGGGCGCTTAACCCAATCATAGACACAAACAGACCACTGATGCGCAAAAACGGTAACATCAGGTCGGCAATGAACTGGTTAATCGCAGCGAGTTCAAACTCCATTCCGCGTCGCCTTTACCCGACAACCTGCGGAATGAGATCAACCATATGAAAGGTATAATCCATCAATTGCTGTACCAGCCAGTTGGCGCCCCAGCTTAGTGCCAGTAATGTGACAATTAAACGGGGCAGGAAACTCATGGTTTGTTCGTTAATCGACGTTGCCGCCTGAAAGACAGCCACAATCAACCCCACAATCAGGCTCGGCACAATCACCGCGCATACCAGCAGAATAACCATAAACATGGCTTCGCGTAGTATTTCGACAAAGACCTCGGGTGCCATATGCCCTCCTAAACGCCCATACCAAAGCTATTGGCCAGCGTGCCGAACACCAGATTCCAGCCATCGACAAGCACAAACAACATTAGCTTAAAGGGGAGCGACACAATCATGGGCGATAGCATCATCATACCCATTGCCATAAGAATAGATGCCACGACCAGGTCAATGATCAAAAAAGGGATAAACAGCATAAAGCCAATTTGAAACGCCGTTTTAAGTTCACTGGTTACAAACGCCGGAATGAGAATACTAAGTGACACATCACGGGGATCGTCATATTTATCTTCCTCACCGGCAATAGACACAAAGGTTTCCAGGTCCTTGACCCTTGTCTGCGAGAGCATGAAGGCACGCATCGGCCCTTTTGCTTCGTCAAACGCCTCTTTGGAGGTCATTTGCTCATCCAGGTAGGGTTGCAGAGCCCGTTCGTTAATTTCTTCGAACACCGGCATCATAATAAACATCGACAAAAACAGGCTCACACCGATAAGGATTTGATTGGATGGTGACTGCTGCAATCCGATGGCCTGTCGTAAGATTGACAGCACCACGATGATGCGGGTGAACGACGTCATCATCATGACGAACGCAGGAATGAGGCTCAGGGCTGTCATGATAAACAGCGCCTGTAGCGTCATGGTGTAATCTTGGCTAC
>CAZDUT010000273.1:0-3472 GCA_964508695.1 uncultured Alteromonas sp. | reverse complement strand
GCGAATACAAGGGAAGTTCCCCCTGCCACTTACGGTTCCAGATAGACAGCTGACGATCGAAATTGCGAAAGCCACTGACTATCTGGCAGTCAATGCCCTGTTCAGCAGCCGCCTGTTGCATGGCAGAAAACGGGCCTGCAATGGCTTCATGTAACCGGTGACCCTGGCCAGCATCCACCAGGTGTTCGTTGTGTACGCCAAGCCATTGTAATTTGTTCATGTTAAAAGCCGCTTCAGCGTGTGGTAGTACATATCGGTGAGCTTTTCTAAATCACTCATACGTACACATTCATCTATTTTATGAATGGTAGCATTGACCGGGCCAAGCTCCACGACCTGAGCACCGGTAGGAGCAATGAAGCGCCCGTCAGAGGTACCGCCCGCCGTTGAAAGAGTTGTGGCCTCACCCGTAACGGTATAAATGGCTGACTGTACGGCATCTACCAACTCACCCGCGTCGGTAAGAAAGGGCTGTCCGTTGTGTGTCCAGTTGATTTCATAGTCTAGCTGGTGGCGGTCTAAAATGGCATAAACCCGCGCGATCAGTGCTTGATCAGTGACTTCAGTGGAGAACCTGAAGTTAAAACACACCTCAAGCGTCCCCGGGATTACGTTGCCAGCCCCGGTACCGGCGTGTAGATTCGACACCTGAAAACTCGTAGGAGGGAAAAACTCATTTCCGTCATCCCAGTGGGTATTGGCCATTTCGGCCAGTGCGGCAGCGGCCTCATGCACGGGGTTTTTCGCCAGGTGAGGGTAGGCCACATGGCCCTGAATGCCATTTACTATCAAATCACCGGTCAGTGATCCCCGGCGACCATTTTTCACAATGTCACCCACCGTCTCGGTGCTGGAAGGCTCACCCACAATACACCAGTCAATTTTCTCGTTTCGGGCTTCAAGAGTATCAACAACCCGGGTGGTACCATTTATAAAAGGGCCTTCTTCATCGCTGGTGATCAAAAACGCAATGCTGCCGTGATGATTGGGAAAGTCTTCGACAAACTGTTTACTGGCGACCAGCATCGCGGCCAGACTGCCTTTCATATCGGCGGCGCCGCGGCCGTGCAAATATTCACCGACTTCGGTAGCCGTGAACGGAGGAGTCTGCCAGGCGTCTTCCGGGCCACTGGGCACAACATCTGTGTGGCCGGCGAAACAAAATACCGGCCCCTGCTGATTGCGACGGGACCAAAGGTTGGTGGTATCTTCAAACACCAGTGTTTCGTTTTCAAAACCCAGTGCAGACAGCCAGTCTTTCATCATCTGCTGGCAACCCGCGTCTTCAGGCGTCACTGAGCGACGGTTAATCAGCGCTTTTGCAATTTCTATGACTTCACTCATGGGTAAAGATTTCTGCATACTGGTCAGGCTTGAATCCCACATAAACGCGGTTATTGTGCTCAAGTACCGGGCGTTTGATCATTGCCGGATAAGCAAACATCAGCCCCAGAGCTTTGGTCTCATCCAGTTGCGATTTGTCGTCCTCATCAAGCTGCCGAAAAGTGGTGCCACGTTTGTTCAGTAACACTTCCCAGCCAACCACAGATGAGATTTGTTCAAGCCAGAGCTCGCTAACCCCGTCTTTACGAAAATCATGAAAAGTGAAACTGATGTCATTTTCGTTAAGCCATTTTTTAGCTTTTTTGATGGTATCGCAGTTTTGAATTCCGTAAAGCGTCGTTGTCATCGTTGCCTTCTGATTATCTGTATTGTCTGAAAAGTTTATCGCTTGCGTCAGACTGATGCAAAGCTATCGTCTTGTTACGGTGAGCCATGTCCCACATCCATGCGTAACCACATGGTACTTGCTAAATACTATCATCAGGCAACCGTAAGGAGTCAAAAATGGCAATTGTAAAAACGGCCTCAGCAAACTATTCACCCTTAGGTAAAAGTGGTCAGGGGCACGTCAGTCTGGCCAGTGGCGCACTCAGCAATCAGCCCTATGGGTTTAACACACGGTTTGAAGATAAAGCCGGGACCAACCCCGAAGAGCTTATCGCCGGTGCTCACGCCAGCTGCTTTGCGATGGCGCTGTCATTTGCACTGGAAGGCGCTGGGTATAAAGCCGGTGAACTGTCGGTAGACGCTGCGGTGACACTGGTGGAAGATGGAGATGGGTTTAAGGTGTCATCGTCGGCGCTGACACTCGAGGCGAAAGTAGACGGGATTGATGAGGACAAGTTTAAAGATATCGCAGAGGGTGCGAAAACTAACTGTCCTATCTCTAAGCTACTGAATGCAGACATTTCTCTGGAATATACGCTGAAGGTGTAACCTTTTGATGACTTCAGAAAAGGACGGGTCAGCCTGTCCTTTTTTGTTTCACCTTTCTATCGGTAAACGGTAAACAGCGTATCGTCAGTTGCGTTACAAAACGGCAACGAAGTCGGAACCAGTGCGCCAAGCTTGTCACTGTTAAGAACCGTGACGATACAAACGCTACTGATCCCACATTTTTTCAGAAACGGCGGTGATACAACATACAGTGTATCGCCTGCATCGACATGCTGTCCTTCAGCAACAGACAACCGGCATTGTTCGCCCATCAGCGCCAGCGTCGACACGCCCGTTTTAACGCGAAGCAATAACCCGTTTTTTGCACGCAGAGTAACCGCGTAATCGAGTGCGCTGGTATGTATTATCCGACCTGCCAGCGGTGCCACGATCTGACTGGCCGAACTTAACAATGCATAGCCATGTCCCATCGCACCGCTTATGAGTATATCGTCACCCAGCGCATCAAAGGAAACGGGCGTTCCACTTACGGGACAGGGAACAGCGACTTTAACGCTGGCATTTTCAGGCACGCTGTTACTCAGCGAGAAAAGATCTCTCATAATGGGTGGTTAGTGACGGTATAACCGGCATCTTTGAGTGCCTTTATCGCGTCTTCGAGCTTTGTATTTTTCATCAGGAAATAGTCGGTATCAAAGGTCGAGACAACGAAAATAGAAACTTTTGCTGCGGCCAACACAGCGCCTATTTGCGCCATGATACCCACCATAGAAAGGTGCAGAGGGCCAATAAGCTCAAGTGCCCGCCAGCCATCGTCAGAATCAAGCGATGCCACTTCAACGTCCGATGGCACGACTACTGATAATTCATCCGGTGTTTTACCCAGGAAAAAAAACGGACTGGCTGTCACTGAGGTGGGTATCGCTGCGTCCGTATCCATGCTGTGTATGCTGAAATCCTGAGGAAGTACAGCCAGCGTTTGTTTGGGCATGTGTAAAACCTTAACCGATCAGTAAGTAATATTATTAAATCATTAACTGACTGACAGTGCTACGGTGTTATCCACGTATTCTGTGGATAAGTTTGTTAAGTAGTCTGGGGATACGTCATAAGTGTATGAATTTAAAAGAGTTGTTGTATTGGGTAAAGAATGGTCAGTGGATAAATAAAGTGCTTGAGGAGCATTTTCCACAGCTAATGTCCATAGCTGTGGGTAACTTTTAATGCAGAA
>CAZDUT010000272.1:0-3484 GCA_964508695.1 uncultured Alteromonas sp. | reverse complement strand
GACGCAGGCGATACATCGGGCACATGGAGTTTAAGTGTACTACCCAATGCCATCGATGACGCCGAAGCCATCTTGGGCCGTCTGGCAGTGTTTGATCACCTGGCGATTGTATTGAAATCTTCTGAGAATGTGGGGATTTTTGACTTTAACTTCAACGACATTTTCGGTACGCCAGTGCAAGGACCTAATGGTGTCGGTACGGCAGGTGATGGGTTTGAGACCGGGTTTAATTATTCCACCCCGTACACCTTTAGCGGTACCTGGAACACCAGCACGATGGGGGGACAGGGTTTGTCACACTGGTCAATGTATGCGCGGGATCCGATCCCCGGCACACTGGCTATTCCCGCACCCTCTACAGCGCTTCTAGCTTTGATTGCGGCATTTGGGTTGTGGGTGCGCTCTCGCAAAAGCTAACCTGGTGTCACAATAGGTCGGTACGCAGAGTCGCAGGGTAACACCTGCGACTTTTTTATACCGACGAAGACGATTCAGCAGGCAGATAGCAGACTGACGGGCGAATGCAATTACAGTGCGAACCTGGTCCGGCAGGTGGGCTTGCGCGAATTAATAACCGCTCTTATGTCGCGCTGCTTAAAGGCTTCTGCTCTTTACCCGTTTATAGCGAAAATGTTTCCCTGACCAGCAGCGAGTCATACCACTGCTTCGCGTGGTCATTATCGCGCAGACAAGGTTGACACAAGGGGCTGAGCAGAAAAATGCGGCCCACAACATCACGCGGGCCGCAGTGGACGGTTAATCAACCAGCGCGCGTTTCATTTCACGACGGCGCTGATGCAGTAGCGGCTCGGTGTAACCACTGGGCTGTTCTTTGCCTTTAAAGATAAGGTCACAGGCCGCCTGGAAGCCGATGGCGTCTTCTTCATGGGGGGTCATCGGAATGTAGTCGGGATCCCCGGCGTTTTGTTTATCTACCAGTTTTGCCATGCGTGAGAGCGTTTCGCGAACCTGCCTTTCGCTGACAACATTGTGTTCAAGCCAGTTACAAATATGTTGTGAGGAAATACGCAAGGTTGCGCGGTCTTCCATGAGCCCTACATTGTGAATATCCGGCACTTTGGAGCAGCCGATCCCCTGGTGTACCCAGCGCACCACATAGCCAAGAATACCCTGGACATTGTTATCCAGCTCCTGCTGTATGGCTTCGGGGCTCATTGACGCCGAGCCATCCATCAGTGGAATGGTAAGAATGTCGTCCAGCCCGTCATAGTCAGGATCGAGGCCAGATTGCACATCAAACACATTGATCTGATGATAATGCAGGGCATGTAATGTGGCGGCAGTAGGGGAAGGGACCCAGGCGGTATTCGCGCCCGCCTTGAGGTGGCCGGTTTTGGCTTGCATCATATTGGCCATCTGATCGGGGATTGGCCACATGCCTTTACCAATTTGGGCCTTACCTGACAGGCCACAGCGCAGTCCGGTGGCGACGTTGGCCTGTTCATATGCCTTTATCCACGGCCGCTCTTTAAGACTGGCTTTATCGGCGAAAGGACCTGCCAGCATAGAGGTATGGATTTCATCCCCTGTGCGGTCCAAAAAGCCGGTGTTAATAAATACCACCCGGGAGCGCGCCTTGGCAATACAGGCCTCAAGATTGACACTGGTGCGCCGCTCCTCATCCATAATACCCATTTTGAGGGTATTGGCAGGGACATCGATAATGCGTTCGATTTCATCAAACATCGCATTTGTAAAGGCCACCTCATCCGGGCCGTGCATTTTGGGTTTTACGATGTAAATGCTACCTTCGCGACTGTTTTTGAATTTACCCTTACCACCAATATCGTGTTTTCCGATAAGCGCGGTAACCAGTCCATCCATGATCCCCTCGTAGACGGGCTCACCGTCGAATAACATGGCATCGTTGGTCATCAGATGTCCCACATTTCGCACGAACATCAGACTGCGTCCCGGCAACACGAGTTCATCCGTACCCATGGTATGTTTCGAGGGCTGGTATCGACGGTCACCCTGCATGCGTCGGGTGGACGTTTTGCCGGCTTTGGTCACATCCACACTCAATGTGCCCTTCATCAGCCCAAGCCAGTTGGTGTAGACCAGTGTTTTGTCTTCAGCATCAACAGCCGCAACAGAGTCCTCGCAGTCCATAATGGTGGTCACCGCAGATTCAATCACAATATCTTTTATGCCCGCCGGATCAGATTTACCGACCGGGCTTTCTGGATCGATTTGCATTTCCACATGCAGGCCGTTATGCCTGAATACCAGCGCTGACGGCGCGTCGATATCGCCCTGATAACCCAGCCATTGTTCCGCGTCGGCCAGGGTGGTGATATCGCCGTTAGCCAGATGAATGGCCAGTCGGCCTGACTCAATGGCGTAACGGGTTGCCTGCACGTGTGTGGACGTTGCCAGCGGCAACATAGTATCCAGATATTCACGCGCCTGAGTGATGACTTTCTGACCGCGTACCGGGTTATAGCTGCTGCCGGCTTGCGCGCCGTCTTCATCGCTAATGACGTCACTCCCGTACAGCGCGTCATACAGACTACCCCAGCGGGCATTGACGGCGTTCAGCGCATACCGCGCATTGTTGATGGGAACCACTAACTGGGGACCGGCGACCTGTGCTATCTCAGCATCGACGCCGGTTGTTTCAATATGGAAGGGCGCTGGCTTTTCAGTCAGGTAGCCAATGTCTTTCAGTAAGGTCCGGTAATCTTTACCACTGATATCACCATTATCACGGTGAAATTTATCAATCGCAGACTGTAACTTCGTACGCTGGGCAAGCAATGCCTCATTTTTCGCAGTGAACTGTGCAAACAGCGATTCTGCACCTTTCCAGAAGTCGGAGGCAGACACGCCAGTATCTGGCAGTGCCTGTTCGTTAATAAAAGTATCCAGTTCTCGCGCGACTTGCAGCCGACCATATTGCGTGTATTGCGACATACATTTCCTTACTTGTAGAAGCGATTTGAGACGTACACCTACTTTACATGCTTTTTTAATTTATGGTTTGTATGCTTGCCATTCTTTTTGTGAATGTTTTGGGCTGGTTTATCGCGTAAGCCGGCCCTGGTTTACAGTGCGCCCATCTCGCTGGCCACGTCGCTAATCAGGCGGCGTAACCAGATATGTCCCGCATCATGATGAAGCAGAGCACTCCACGCCATTTTCAGGGCAATTGGCGGAATATCAAAGGGGGGCGGTTTTACCACGACAGTGGGATCGTCTTTAAACAATTTTGCCGCTTTACTGGGGAGTGTCGCAATCAGGTGTTGCTTGCGGGCAATCTGTAAAGCTGCATGGTAGTGACGGGTGAAGACCCGGATAGAGCGCTGCTTGCCAATTTTAGTCAGTTCGGCATCAACCCAGCCAAGCTTCTGGACTTCATTGGGGTCAATACCAACGCCCACACCAAACCCGGTTTTGCTGACCCATATATGCTGCGCATTGAGGTAACCCTCAAGATCAAAGTTATCCACCAACGGATGCT
>CAZDUT010000271.1:0-3500 GCA_964508695.1 uncultured Alteromonas sp. | reverse complement strand
TAACAGGACCGATGAGTTAGTGGACCATCAACAAACCCCAACAAAACAATAAAATATTGATTTAATTTATTTTTATTGAAAACACTATTTCATAGCGTTCATCTGACTGGATTACAATTTGCTTTTATATCCTATTCTGGTTATTTTGTACGGCCCGCTCAATAAGAATGCATAATAATGCGGGCGCGACTGGATACCCTCAAATAAAACTAACGACAACATTAGACGTGAAGAGTAAAGTAACTAGCTAGCTCTACACAGTCGTCTGAACACTGTTGTGATATGCCTCATGTAGCGCATCGATTAGCAACATACCTCGCCCAGTCAAAGGTTGAAGGAGTTACGAGATGAGTTTATACAATCCCAAAGATTCACGGGATAACTGTGGGTTCGGCCTAATTGCCCATACACATGGCGAGGCGAGTCACGAGTTAGTCAAGACCGCGATCCACGGTCTTGATCGCATGCAACACCGCGGTGGCATCGCTGCCGATGGGAAGACCGGTGACGGGTGTGGCCTGTTGCTGCAAAAACCCGATGCGTTTTTCCGCACCATTGCAGAAGAAAACGGCTGGAAGCTGAGTAAAAAGTACGGCGTCGGCATGATTTTCCTAAGCCAGGATGAAACTCTGGCACAGGCTGCACGCGATATCATGAACGAAGAACTGGAGAAGGAAACCCTGGGGGTAGTAGGCTGGCGGAAAGTGCCGGTAGACCACTCGGTATTAGGGGAACTGGCCTTAACCGGTGTACCGCAAATTGAACAAGTCTTCGTGAATGCACCGGCGGGCTGGCGTAAGCGCGACCTCGAACGCCGCCTTTATATGGTTCGCCGCCGCGCGGAGAAGCGTCTCGAACAGGACCAGGACTTTTACGTCGCCTGTTTATCCGGACTGGTCACGATCTATAAAGGGCTGGTAATGCCCAAAGATCTGCCGGCGTTTTATTCCGATCTCGCGGATGAGCGAATGCAAAGCGCCATCTGTGTATTCCATCAGCGCTTTTCTACCAATACGCTGCCACTCTGGCCGCTGGCACAGCCGTTCCGCTTTCTGGCCCACAACGGTGAAATCAATACCATTAAAGGGAACCGCGACTGGGCCATGGCACGGACGGGGAAATTTTCTACTCCCCTCATCCCCGATCTGAAAGACGCGGCACCATTTGTCAATACTGAAGGGTCGGACTCCTCGTCACTGGACAATATGCTGGAGCTGTTTTTGGCAGGCGGCATGGATTTATTCAGGGCGATGCGGCTTTTAGTGCCACCAGCGTACCAGAACAATAAAACCATGGATGACGACCTGCGCGCGTTTTACGAGTTTAACTCCATGCACATGGAGCCATGGGATGGCCCGGCGGGTATCGTATTAACCAATGGCCGCCACGTTGCCTGTAATTTGGATCGAAACGGTCTGCGGCCTGCCCGCTATGTTATTACTAAAAACGGGTTCATTACCCTGGCCTCAGAAATCGGCATCTGGGATTACTCTCAGCAAGACGTTATTGAAAAAGGCCGTGTTGGCCCCGGTGAGATGCTCGCCGTGGATACCTACACCGGCAAGGTCTGGCGTTCTAATGAAATTGATGACGAGCTCAAAGACCGCCATCCGTATAAAGAGTGGTTGAGCAAGCATATCCGCCGCCTGACACCTATTGAGCAAAGCGATGCGTCGCTGATCGGTCAGCGGGTGTTTGACGACGACACCATGGCGGTTTACCACAAGCTGTTTAATTACAGCTATGAAGAGATTCAAAACGTCATTAAAGTGCTGGCAAAAGATGGTCAGGAAGCCGTCGGCTCCATGGGTGATGACACGCCGATGGCGGTGATGTCTTCGCGCCACCGCACCATTTTTGACTATTTCCGTCAGCAGTTTGCGCAGGTAACCAACCCGCCTATCGATCCACTCCGCGAAAATCACGTTATGTCACTGGCCACCTGTATTGGCCGGGAGCAAAACGTATTCAGTGAGACCTCAGGTTATGCTGATCGCGTGTTGTTCGATTCGCCAGTGCTAATGTACACCGACTTAAAACAGCTGCGGGAGTTTAATCCTGAACATTACTATTCAGAGGTCATTGAACTGCAGTACAAGCCTGAAGAAGGACTCAAAAAGGCGATTGAGCGCATCTGTAACGAGGTGGAATACCTGGTTAAACAAAAACGCGCAGCCTTTGTGGTGCTGTCAGACCGACACATTAAACCGAATAACCTGACCATTCCCGCAGCCATGGCCGTGGGTGCGGTACAGCGCCGGCTGGTTGAAAAAGCCCTGCGCTGCGATGCCAACGTACTCGTTGAAACCGCCTCGGTGCGTGATCCTCATCATTTTGCAGTGTTAATTGGACTGGGAGCTACAGCCATTTACCCATTTTTGGCCTATGAAACCATTGAGCAGATGGTGGATAAAGGCGAGCTGGGGATCAGTGCGATGCAGGCCACCCTCAACTACCGTAAAGGGATCAATAAGGGTCTGTACAAAATCATGTCGAAAATGGGCATCAGCACCGTGGCCAGCTATCGCAGCGCCAAGCTGTTTGAGGCCGTCGGCATCAATCAGTCGGTGATGGAGCTGTGCTTTAAAGGCGTGACATCGCGTATTCAGGGCGCCGGGTTTGAGGACTTTGAACAGGATATTATCAACCTCAACCGTATCGCCTGGCTCAAGCGCAAGAAACTTCAGCATGGTGGTCTGTTGAAGTATGTTCACGACGGGGAGTACCATGCTTACAACCCGGATGTGGTGACCTCCCTGCAGCGCGCGGTGGTATCCGGCGAGTACAGCGATTACCAGACGTTTTCCAACCTGGTGAATCAGCGCTCCCCAGCGCATCTGCGTGATCTGCTGGCGATTAAGTATCCGGAAGAAGGCATTGATATCAGCGAAGTTGAAGACGATCAGCATTTGTTCAGTCGTTTCGATACCGCGGCTATGTCTATCGGCGCGCTCAGTCCTGAAGCGCATGAAGCGTTAGCCATTGCGATGAACCGCCTTGGCGGCCAGTCTAATTCTGGCGAAGGTGGTGAGCACCCGTCACGCTTCGGTACTGAGAAAAACTCCAAAATTAAGCAGGTAGCCTCCGGGCGCTTCGGGGTTACCCCCCATTATCTGATCAATGCCAACGTCATTCAGATAAAAGTGGCTCAGGGCGCAAAGCCCGGAGAAGGCGGTCAGTTACCAGGCGATAAGGTTAACCGGTACATTGCTGAGCTGCGCTTCTCCGTACCGGGGGTGACACTGATCTCGCCGCCGCCTCATCATGATATTTACTCCATTGAGGATCTGGCCCAGCTGATTTTTGATTTAAAGCAGGTCAATCCAACGGCACTTATCTCTGTGAAACTGGTTTCGGAACCCGGTGTGGGCACCATTGCTACCGGCGTCGCCAAAGCTTATGCCGATCTGATCACCGTGTCGGGTTACGATGGTGGAACCGGTGCAAGCCCGCTGACGTCCGTCAAATATGCCGGCAGTCCGTTTGAGCTTGGCTTGGCG
>CAZDUT010000270.1:0-3517 GCA_964508695.1 uncultured Alteromonas sp. | reverse complement strand
GAACTGCGTGTGTCACTTCATCAGCAGGATAAACAATGGGGCGAAACATGGCTTTACCGATGGACACAGTAAGCGAGGAGTACCCGTCTGTTCCGCCTCCGGCGGAGCTGGAAATGTTACCTCAGGATTTTTCCGCGCATCCTGACGTTAGTCATGGCTGGCAGGGCTGGACGCCATTTTTTGCGCGTCTTATCACCTTTGGCGGGGCACTGGCGCTGACCGTTTATGCAACCTATCAAATGGTGTTAATCATCACCGGCGGCCAGGCCACGGTACTACAGTGGATCATGGTGGGACTGTTTTGTATTACCTTCGTGTGGATAGCCCTGGCAGCCTGTGCAGGCTTGGCCGGCTTTCTGTTTACCGGCCGCTCGACAAACAAAAATCCTGATTTGACCGGCAAGAAAACGGTATTGCTGATGCCGGTATACAACGAAGATCCAACGCAAACCTGTGCTGCGCTTTATAGCATGGGGATGGCGCTGTATGAAAAAGCGCTGGGGGAGTACTTCGAAATATTTATCATTTCAGACTCCAATGATCCTGATGTGTGGGTGCAGGAAACCGCAGCCGTTGACAAACTTCGGGATGCCCTGAAGGGCAAAATTAATGTCTGGTACCGCAGGCGCACGGATAACACCGCCAAAAAAGCCGGTAACGTGCACGAGTTTGTGAGCCGCTGGGGCAGCCGTTATGACTACATGCTGGTGCTGGATGCTGACAGTTTACTGTCGGCATCCACCCTGCATGCTCTGATGCAGGAAATGGCTACCGATGAGCAAAGTGGAATTATTCAGACATTGCCGTGCTTATACCGTGGCGATACCTTATTTGCTCGTATTCAGCAGTTCGCTGGGGCTGTGTACGGGCCGATCGTTGCCCAGGGGATCACCGCCTGGCAGGGCAATGACGGCAATTACTGGGGCCACAACGCCATTATCCGGGTCGATGCGTTTGCCAAAACGGCGGGGCTGCCACGTATTGGTGGTGTAAAACCGTTTCAGGGAGACATTTTGTCTCACGACTTTGTTGAGGCGGCGTTGATGCGACGCGCAGGTTGGAAGGTTCGCATGTTACCGGCGCTCAAAGGGTCGTGGGAAGAAAGTCCGCCTAGCTTGAGTGAAGTGGCGGTTCGCGACCGTCGCTGGGCTCAGGGCAATATTCAACATCTTGCGGTGCTAAAGGCCAGAGGACTGCGCTGGCCTAACCGCTTCCATATGTTGACCGGCGTTATGGCATACATGGCATCGCCATTTTGGCTGGCGCTGATCCTGATCGGGATAGTCATGGCGATTCAAATCCATTACGTCAATGTCGAGTATTTCACCGAATCGGTCTCGCTTTATCCCAACTGGCCCGTGTTCGATTCAGAGCGCATGATCCGGCTGTTTATCTTTACGATGCTCATCGTGTTGCTGCCAAAGTTTTTCGGGCTGATTCGTGCGTTTTTTCACGCCCCTCTGCGTAAACCACTGGGCATTATCAGAATGACACTGGGCATGCTGGTTGAAGTGTTTTTCTCCGTTCTGTATGCACCTATATTTATGCTGATCCACAGTAAACATATACTTGATATATTTCGCGGTCAGGACTCAGGCTGGGCTACGCAGCAGCGTCAGTCAACCGGGATACCCTGGTGGCAACTGTGTAAGCAGCATTTCTGGCACACCATGATCGGTCTTGGCTTAACGGCCGTGGTGTATTATTACTCACCGATGCTGCTGGTATGGCTCTCGCCCATTCTGGTGGGCCTGGTGTTGTCGATACCGCTATCAGCCCTCAGTGGCAGTAAACTGCTGGCAAAAGGACTCAGAAAGCTGGGGATTCTGAATATTCCCGAGGAGCAAAAGAATTATCGCATTTTCAGCATGCGCGAGGCCTTTGCCGATGAGTTGTCAGAGGCAATCAATGACGTGTCTATCCTGAGTATGAGTAAAGATAAGACGCAGCGGCAGCGGCATTTTCACCTTGTGCCGCCCATGCCCCCCGTCAAACGTGGCGAGGCGCCCATGCACAAGCTAAGCGTTGAGTACAAAATCAGGGATGCAAGAAGCTGCGAGGAAGCCTTAAGCTGGCTGGATAAAAAGGAAAAAATGGCGCTGATCAGTGAAAAGCCATTGTTTGAACAGTTTGCTCAGATTAAAGCGCCGGCAGATAAGCCATAAGCCAGCAGAGCGACCGCACCTTCTCAGGGCAGCGAAGAGTCAACAAACAATTTATAGTCGCGTCCCTGTCGGCTCAGTAGTCGTTCCGGGAAATCTGCCAAGTAAAAGTGGCACTTATAGCTTGAATGCACTATTGAGAATTGTAAATTAAGTCTCGCAGTTCACTTAAAAAGGGCAATTTATTGCCCTTTTTAAGCTTTTTGGGGCCCAACCCCTGTCCACTATATGTTTTTAGCTTGGGGCAATGCCCTAGCAATATACCAAATACCTACTGGCGAACAGAAAAATCCATTTACCGAAATCGCGATAAAACATTCTCTACAACCATTTTGCGTTTTCTGCCAGTAATATTATTACTAAACTGTACCAATAAAAGGCTTAGAAGCGAGAACTGGCTAATTCTATATCGGCATCTTTCCATGCTTGCCTAAAGCGTTGCATAGCAATGCTTGCTTCCTCTGTGCGTCCCTGAGCTTCCAGTGCTTGCTGCAAGCCGATTAAGGCATATCCGTTTTCCGGATTTTTCTGTAAATCCTGCCAATATACAACTTCTGCTTCCACGGGTTGATTGTTTTCCAATAGCACTGCGCCGAGTATATGCCGTACTGGGAAATACCAGTCTGGGGGCTCATTGTACATTAAACCGTCTTCGAGTCTCACCGCTCTACTAAGATGCGCAATAGCCTGTTTGTACTCCCCCTGTTTTGCAAAGTGCTCACCTGAAAGCACTTCTTGGGCGATATCTAACAACGAAGAAGCAGCCCCAAAGCCCACATAGTATTCGGGTTCGTTCTCAAGCTTTCTTTGCAGCACTTGCAAAGCTCGCAATTCCTGTTCGCTTTGCTTTGTTTTGCCCTGGTGCAAAAAGGCCATCCCTCGACCATAATGCCAGATACCGGTCATAAAACGTGACGCCTCGGGAGGACGCGGTTGCTTTAGCATCTCGTCCCATAAACCAAACCGCACCATTACAAAAATCGGTTGGCTTACGAAGGTTTCGTTTAATCCCCATGTGTTACCTTGCATATAATCAGGAATTTTATCAGCGACTTTACGTGCTGCACTTAATGCATCCTTACTTCGTCCCATAAACATGGCGGACCAAGACAAAAAGTGAATGTTGTGAGGATAATAACCAAGCGGATAGAGACCTTGCGCCCGGCACTGGGTAATATAGCCTTCGTCGGCTTTAATCGCGTCTATATTAGATTGATAGGAATCACTATAGCGACCAACCCGCATATAAATATGCGAAGGCATATGCACCAGGTGTCCAGCTCCCGGTAGCAACTTTCCCAACTTGTCTGCACTATCAATGGCTTTTTCTGGATGGAATGCTTCAACCAGATGAA
>CAZDUT010000269.1:0-3556 GCA_964508695.1 uncultured Alteromonas sp. | reverse complement strand
ACTTGGCAAACATTTCGCATTAGACCTTTGTATTAGTGCCTTATGCTCATTACACAGGAGTGCAGAGATGAAACGGTCTTTACTTTCTTTCGTTATCGCGGGTGCCCTTAGCACTGCGGTATTTGCCAAAGACGCATCCGCTGACAATGAGTGGAAAGAAAAAGCGAAAGATGCCTGGATAGATGGCAAGGCGGAAGCCACTTTATTGTTTAATGGCAATCTGGATTCGTTTGATATTAATACTGACGTTGTTCAGGGCAAAGTTATCCTCACTGGTAAAGTCGACACGGCAGTGGATAAAAAGCTTGCAGAAGAGTTGGTTGCAAACATCGATGGCGTTACTGAAGTAGACAACCAGCTGACTGTACTTGAAGAGCGTATGAGTCTGGATACCGACGAAGTTAAAGATGATGTAGAGCGCCAGGTTGAAAAAGGTGTCTCTACACTTACTGACGCCAAAATAGCGACCGTGATCAAAACCCGGTTGCTGCTTGACTCCGACATTTCAGGGTTTGACGTAGACGTAGATGTCAAAGACGGCAAGGTAACACTTAATGGCACGGTTGATACTGATGCGATGCGTGATCTGGCCGGAGAAATTGCGAAAAACGCGTCAGACGTAAGCGGTGTTGAGAATAACCTGACCATTGTGTCGCAACCATCCGATTCCAATTAGTCGCAGTCGGTACTGGTCTATTTTTTATCTGGTAAGAATCATTTTGAATCGTCCGAACAGGGATATGGTCCATGTCTGTTAATCGTATTTGGCACTGGGTATTCAGTGTGATTAGTTTCCTATCTATTGGTATTGCCGGTGTGGCTGTGTCAGGCCAGGTTGCCTCAGGTGTAGCGCGTCCGGTGCAGGCTGATATTGCCGAGTTTTCGGCAATTACTGAATTTGAATCTCGCATTGAAAAAGTTAATTTTAAAGCGGGTGATCGCCATCACATGTTACGTAAATCACGCATAGATTATTATATAGACTTGGCGCGTAACTCTGCACGACAGGGCTGGGGTTACCAAGAGCAGGATGCCATCAGACGGGCTAAGCTTATCCTTGCCCATCATGTTTCTAAGGGGCTAAATGACAATGCGCCTGGGTAAACATACTGGCGCAGCTGCACTGCTGTTATCTTTAGTGCTATCGGGCTGTGCCAGCCCGCCTGATTCACCCCAAGAAACAACCGCCACAAATAATTCGCAAGCCCAGTCACCTGTCGCCAAGGACCTGTCAGAGGGAAAGACGGTCAGTGTGCAAACCAGTCAGGGCACAATACAGGTAGAGCCGACGGTCGTTGGTATAACTGATGAGTCTGCAACGCCATCGCAAACGCCTGGTAACGAGGCGTATTACGATCCTCTGGAAGGCTTTAATCGTGCAATGTTCGGCTTCAATCACTATTTTTACTCGTATTTGTTTATCCCTGTCACAGACGGCTACCGGTTTATCGTGCCTGAGGTCGCAAGAGATAAAATTGGTAATGTATTCGATAACCTTCGCGAGCCTTTAAATTTACTCAATCATTCCGTGTCAGGTCAATTCGATAAAGCAGGTGTTAATCTGGGCCGTTTTGTCATTAATTCGACCATTGGGATTTTAGGGTTGTTTGACCCCGCATCGCACTGGTTTAACATGGAAAAAAGCGAAAAAACCGTCGCCGAGTCATTGCGCGATTACGACATTGGATCGGGCGCTTATGTGGTTTTGCCCATTCTCGGGCCCAGTGATGTTCGTGGCACGTTCTCCGTGGTTACCGAAGCCTTTCTGCATCCTACGGAGTTTATAATGGACTCTCCTGAACGCTATTATCTGCGTATGGTGGAAGGCATTGACGACTTTGAGGCACAGTCGCAGCGGTACGAAAAACTATATAAGAAACCGGCAGATCCTTATCTGTATTTCCGTAACCAATATATTCAGGGTCAACTGAGAGACTCAATGTTTGGTGTTAACAAGGCGTCCGGAGAAGCGACGAATGAATGAGCGCATTGCTGCTTTTATTGTCAATGCCCGCTATGTCATCATCCTTTTGTTTGCAGTAGCGCTGGCCTTTGCGGTGTATTATGCACCGTCTTTTAAAATTAACGCGTCAGCCGACACATTACTGGTTAAGAATAACGAGCTCTACATTAAAACGCAGGTCGCAAATCAGACCTTTGCCCCGGAAGAGTTTATCTTGCTGGCTTACGAGCCAACCGAACATGCGCTTTACAGTCAGCAAACATTTACGGATCTTCAGACCCTGTCCAACGAAGTCAAAACGTTGCCTCGGGTCAAAAGTGTTACGTCAATTCTGAATATTCCCCTTGTCACGGACGCAAGCGCGCTGGAGGGGTCTACGGAGGTCGATGCGCTTACCTGGCAGGCACAGAAGTATACGCCAGAGCAAATGCAAAAACGCATTGATGCCCATCCTATATTTACTGACTTACTGGTCAACCAACAATCTACTGCTACAGCAATTCAAATTGTGTTTGAACAAAATACCCAGCTGCAGAAGCTCGAGGCGCAAATTACTGAATTACAGGAAAAGCGACTTAATGGCGAAATTAGTGAAGCAGACGAACAACAGATTTCTGAATTAAAAGCTCAGGCTGATCCTATTCAGCAGCGGCTTACCCGTCAGCGTGCCGAGGAAATCGAAAAAATAGAGAAAATTGCCGATAGTGTAGGGGACAGAGCGAACACTTATCTGGGCGGGAGCTATGTGGTCGGCCAGCATCTCATTGATATTATTAAGTCTGATTTAACTGTATTTGGTGGGGCCATTGCCGCAGTTATTGCGTTGATGCTGGCCATCATTTATCGGTCGTTCAAGTGGGTAGTTTTTCCTCTTTTGGCCTGTGCAACCAGTGTCATTCTGACAATGGGGTTACTGAGCTATCTCGATCTTCGGGCCACCGTCCTCTCGGCCAATTTCATCGCCTTGCAAATTATTCTTACACTTGCCGTTATGATCCATTTGATCGGCAGCTATCGCTCTGTCAGTCTTGACGACAAAACGGCGACACAGCGCGAACGTGTTACCGCAACACTTAAAGAAAAGCTTGCTCCGTGTTTTTACGCCACGGTCACCACCTCGGTGGGGTTTGGCTCATTACTGTTCAGTGGACTTCAGCCAGTAGCAGACTTTGGACTTATGATGCTATATGCCATGATACTGACCATGGCAGTAAGTTTGTTGCTTTTCCCGTCGTTATTGAGCCTCCTGCCAGCAGGCCGTGAAAGTGGCGAGAGCAAGTGGCTGGCTGCAACATTAAACCGCTTTAAAGCACTGTCACTGAATGCTCCATGGCGGGTTTCACTGGCTTGTATAGGGTTATTCACTGTCGCCGCCGTCGGCATCATGCGCCTGGATGTCGAAAACTCCTTTATCAATTATTTTGATAAGGAAACCAAAGTTTATCAGGAGCTTGCCTTTATCGATCAGGAGTTTGGCGGCTCCACGCCAATGGATATTATTCTTGATATTGGCGAGATAAATGACTCGGGCATGTTGGTACTCACTGCTGAGTCGGTGGCACAACTGCAACTTGTACAGGCCGCCGTTGAGGC
>CAZDUT010000268.1:1937-3581 GCA_964508695.1 uncultured Alteromonas sp. | reverse complement strand
CGTCGCCGATTTCAGTTACGCTTCAGACTGTTTTATGAGGCGTGGTACTTGACCCCGAACAGCGTGAATTTCCTCCATTCGAGTGTTAAACGACTTCCTCGGCGTTTAGCTCAACGCTCTGCATAGCTATTCGCCGCTATACAGGACATAAAAAAAGCGCCCGATGGGCGCTTTTTTCGAAACCTGTACTGCTTAGCGACGAATGCCAAGACGCTTGATAACGTCCAGGTAACGCTGAGCGTTTTTGCCTTTCAGGTAGTCCAGCAGCTTACGACGCTGGCTAACCATGCGCAGCAGACCACGACGAGAGTGGTGATCTTTCTTGTGATCAGAGAAGTGAGACTGAAGCTTGTTGATGTTGAATGTCAACAGAGCAATCTGTACTTCTGGAGATCCTGAATCGCCTTCTTTAACGCCGAACTCAGAAATGATGTTTGCGGTTTCTTCTTTCGTTAGTGACATAGTGTTCTCCTTAAATGATTAGTCGCGCCGATCACTAATTCAGCCCGACTGGAAAGAGCGCGTATTATAACGACGCCACAGGATTTGACAAGGATAAACCTTGTCTTTGTTTACGCATAGACAACGCGCCGCTTCGGATTCAGAAACGGGCCGTGAGCATGGCGCGCTGCCGGTTGGTCTTTGGGCGCATTCACCGCCTCGCCAACACCTAAAAACAGTTCCGCATCATCAGCCTGTGTGTACACCCGGTAAGGATGATCGGCAATCAGCGTATTACCATTGTCATCTTTTATCTCGACGCTTTGCCCGTTATCAAACCGCTGACGCTGCATGTCGTTTATGGTGACGCGTGGCAGGCGTGACACGGCGGTGTCCATCGGCAACAACAACGCATCGAGCGCAGCAAAGTCGCCGTCCTCGGCCGCCTCAGACAGTTGAATAAGCGACTCCAGAGTCACCATTTTGCCTGCCGGATAATCGGCCACCTGCGTCCGGTGCAATTTCGAGACAAACGCCCCACAGCCTAATTGCTGGCCAATATCATCGACCAGCGAGCGAATATAGGTTCCCTTGCTGCAATGCACACGCATATCCACTTCCGGCAGCGCCATACGGGTAATTTCAAGGGCAAAAATGGTTATATCACGGGCTTCCCGTTCCACCTCAATCCCTTGTCTGGCATAGTAATAGAGCGGCTTGCCCTGATGCTTTAACGCCGAAAACATTGACGGCACCTGCTTACTGTCACCCACAAACTGCTCGCAGACCTGCCTTACCAGTGCATCGGTTACCTCTACCGGCTTTTCAGCGACTATTTCACCGTCAGCATCAGACGTCGTCGTCCTGATCCCCAGGGTTGCCGTGACATCGTAACTTTTATCTGCATCCAGCAAAAACTGCGAAAACTTTGTTGCTTCGCCCAGACACAACGGCAGCATGCCACTGGCCAGCGGATCCAGCGCGCCGGTGTGCCCGGCTTTCTGCGCCTTGTATAGCCAACGTACCTTTTGCAGCAACTGGTTCGACGAGCCACCCAGTGGCTTATCTAACAATACAATGCCGTTTACAGCACGGCCTTTACGTCGTCTAGCCATTTACTCCTGCTCATCTGTGTCCGTGTCACCACGTTTTTCTTCATCGCGGGCCACCGTTTGAGAGACCAGACTTGAAATGCGCATGCCT
>CAZDUT010000268.1:0-1927 GCA_964508695.1 uncultured Alteromonas sp. | reverse complement strand
CGCGCATACGAATGCGCTTAGCCAGTAAGCTGCGGATAAACCCGTTAAACTCTTCCAGCTTCTTCACTTCTTCTTTTGCCGTATCATCATCTTCGCCATACACCGTCACAAAGACTTTTGCATGCGCGAGATCGCGGGACACATCCACGTCAGACACAGTGATAAGCGGCAAGTCACCAACGCGGTGCTTGTATTCATTTTGCAGAATGCTCGCTACTTCTTTGTGGATTTGCTGAGCCACTCTGTCAGTACGTGAAAATTCACGAGCCATAACATTCTCCCTTGATGACAGCTTTCCTAAAAGTAAAAAGCCGTCTCGAACAGACAAAAACGGGGGCACCCGCCCCCGTTTACTCTATACGTGCCGTTAGCCGTAACCGGCTAACGCATGACGAAAATTAAAGTTCGCGTTTAACTTCAACCACTTCGAATACCTCGATTTGGTCGCCAACTTTCACGTCATTGTAGTTCTTAACGCCGATACCACATTCCATGCCTTTTTTGACTTCCTGTACGTCGTCTTTAAAGCGACGCAGTGATTCAAGCTCACCTTCGTAGATTACAACGTTGTCGCGCAGGACACGGATTGGGTTACTACGTTTAATCACACCCTCGGTCACCATACAACCTGCGATGGCCCCCAGCTTCGGTGACTTAAATACGTCACGTACTTCAGCCAGACCAATGATTTCCTGTTTAAACTCAGGCGCCAACATACCGCTCATTGCGGCGCGGACTTCATCAATCAGGTTGTAGATAACGCTGTAGTAGCGCAGGTCCACTTCTTCAGCTTCCAATACACGACGCGCTGACGCATCGGCACGAACGTTGAAGCCAAGTACAATGGCACCTGATGCGGCCGCCAGGGTCGCGTCAGTTTCGGTGATACCACCTACACCACTACCGATGATATTGATTTTCACTTCATCGGTGGACAGTTTGGTCAATGACTCGGCAATTGCTTCGACAGAGCCCTGTACGTCCGCTTTCAATACGATGTTCAATTCGCTCACATCGCCCGCTGTCATATCAGCAAACATGTTTTCCAGCTTGGCTTTCTGCTGGCGCGCCAGCTTCAGCTCACGCTTCTTCTGATGACGTTTAGCAGCAACTTCGCGGGCTTTACGCTCGTCTTTAACAACCGCGGCATCTTCACCTGCAATCGGTACGCCAGACAGACCTAACACCTCAACCGGTGTAGATGGGCCGGCGGTTTTAATTTCTTTTCCGGTTTCGTCGCGCATTGCACGAACGCGACCGTACTCTTCACCACACAGCAGAATATCACCGCTGTTTAGCTGACCTTCCTGTACCAGTACAGAGGCAACCGGACCACGGCCCTTATCAAGGCGCGACTCAATAACGATACCGCGTGCCGGACCATCGGCAATTGCCTTAAGATCAAGAACTTCAGCCTGCAGATTGATTGCTTCAAGCAACGCATCAATACCCATACCGGTTTTCGCCGATACATTGACGAACTGATGCTCACCGCCCCACTCTTCTGAAATAACTTCCAGCTGGGACAACTCAGTTTTCACACGCTCCGGATCGGCTGATTCTTTATCCATCTTATTGACGGCAACAATCAACGGCACACCGGCAGCACGGCTGTGCTGAATCGCTTCTTTGGTTTGCGGCATAACACCGTCATCAGCTGCGACGACCAATACAACGATGTCGGTGGCATTGGCACCGCGGGCACGCATTGCCGTAAAGGCGGCGTGTCCGGGAGTATCCAGAAACGTGACTTCTTCACCGGTTTCGGTAGATACCTTGTAGGCACCGATATGCTGGGTAATACCACCCGCTTCACCGGTAGTCACCTTGGTACGGCGAATATAGTCCAGCAGCGAGGTTTTACCGTGGTCAACGTGACCCATCACGGTAACGACCGGAGCGCGGACAATGGCTTCACCCAAATCTT
>CAZDUT010000267.1:567-3592 GCA_964508695.1 uncultured Alteromonas sp. | reverse complement strand
CTGTTTAAAAATCAAACGTTTAGGTGTCAGGATAATTAACAGTGTCAGTTTGGCGTTTTTCTAAGCACATGTATTAAAGGAGTTTTGTAGGTGGTTTGAAAATTGCAGTGTTGCTGCTGGATTTAATAAAGCAATAACAAGGACGCACATGAAATCATTACTTAAATTTGCCGCAATTGCCTCATTATTTTGTACCTCGGCTCAGGCTGCTGTTATCTATGATCAGGATGTTACCCCAGACATTATTTTCGGTAGCGGAAATGCCAACGGGGCTTTCGCTATTGACAGCCAGAACGGCGTTGAGCTTGGCCTGCGCGCTAAGCTACGGTTTGATGATACTAACCAGCCAGCCAACGTGTTTAATAGCAACGGCGCGGGCCAGTACTTTTTCGATAACATTGCACCGCCCACGGGCTTTGGCTTTGCCGCCAACTCGGCGGCATCTGCTATCTGGAACTTCGAGTTCAGCATTAACAGCGATGTGGATGGGTCAGGCACCGCCCTGTCAAACCTCACCTACCTGCTGAGCATTGATTTTGACCCAGGTATGGCAACGCAATTCCTAAGCTTTGATCCAATCAACCTGGACGCGGCGGATCATGGTATTGGCACTAATTCCACTGCGAATGGCGGCGCTCAGGTTGCAGGCAGTCCGGAGGAATACCAGGCGCTGATCGCAAGCAACAACGTTGCTCAGAACAGCTGGAACATGGAATTCTTTGACAACAGCACCTTTACCTTCAATAACACCGACAATGGTGTGTATGACTTCGTGCTGACGGCTTTCAACAATGACGTCGAGGTTGCCTCTACCTCGATGCAGGTAGTCAGCGGAACCGGCGCAGCACAGGTACCCGTGCCCGCGACAGCGTTGCTGATGCTGACCGGTGGGTTGTTGTTACTACGCCGAAATAAGCGGATGGCGTAATTAAGCGCTGCGGACACACAAAAAAAGCCAGGCTCGTCCTGGCTTTTTTTATGATGAAATGCTCACTGGGTGGCCGGCGGCGTTTTGACGCACTGCACCTTTTGCACAGGCGAGCATGGCGGCAATACAACAGGTTTAAGCGGTCTACGCAGCGCCGTTGCAGATAAGCCAGCTGGGCCTCAGGCACGTTCCAGCTTGGCATACGCCAGCACCAGCCATTTACTGCCGAACTCGTCAAAATTCACCTGTACCCGGGCATGGTCACCGGAGCCTTCGTAATTAAGCACAATGCCTTCGCCAAACTTACGGTGTACCACCCGCTGTCCGAGCTGAAAGCCACTGTCCTCAAACGCTTCATGAGATGCGGCGCGACTAAAGCGGTTATGCACCGGTCGCGAAACCGTGGACTTGAGCCTGACTTCCTGTACATGCTCCGAGGGAATTTCGCGGATAAACCGTGAGACAGTATGAAACTTATCCTGACCGTATACCCGGCGACTTTCTGCGTATGTCATGATGAGCTTCTGCATGGCCCGGGTCATACCCACGTAGCAAAGGCGTCGTTCCTCTTCCATGCGGCCGGGCTCATCATTGGTCATCGGATTCGGGAACATCCCTTCTTCCACACCCGCCATGATGACCAGCGGAAACTCCAGCCCTTTGGCGGTGTGGATGGTCATCATCTGTACCGCGTCCTGATTGGTATCCGCCTGGGTTTCGCCTGCTTCCAGCGAGGCATGCGCAAGAAACGCCGCGAGCGGCGTCATTTCCTCTGCGTCTTCCGGTACCATAAACTGCTTACAGGCGGTGACCAGTTCTTCGAGGTTTTCCAGCCGGGCCTGAGCTTTCTCGCCACGTTCCGCCTTGTACATGGCGTACAGACCTGATTCACTGATGGTTTTATCGGCCTGGTTTTCCAATGGCTGATCAGTAATTTGTTGCTCAAGCTCACTGATAAGAAGACAGAAACTACGAAGTGCATTCAGCGCCCGGCCTTTCAATGCGCCCTCGTTAATCAACAGCTGACTGGCCTGCCACATTGAGCAGTTGTGTTCGCGCGCGGCAACACGTACCTGTGACAGCGTCTTTTCGCCTATACCGCGACTTGGCGTATTCACTACCCGCTCAAAGGCAGCGTCATCGTGAGGGTGGTTAACCATGCGCAGATAACCCAGCGCATCTTTGATTTCCTGGCGTTCGAAGAATCGCAGGCCGCCGTAAATACGGTAGGCGATCCCTTCGTGCAGTAATGCTTCTTCGAGCACCCGCGACTGGGCGTTATTACGATACAAAATGGCACTGTCGGCCAGGGCGTTGCCCTGGTCCAGCCAGTCTTTAGTTTGCGAGACGATAAACCGTGCCTCATCCAGTTCGTTAAAGCCGGCATACACGGAAATGGGCTCACCCTGACTGCCCTGTGTCCATAAATCCTTACCCAGACGCCCCTGATTATTATCAATCACGGCGTTGGCCGCGTTAAGAATGGTAGAGGTAGAGCGGTAGTTTTGCTCAAGGCGAATGGTCGAGGTATCCCCAAAGTCTTTGAGGAAATGGTGAATGTTATCGACATTCGCACCGCGCCAGCCATAAATCGACTGATCATCGTCTCCCACGATCATAATCGAGTTATCGTTATTGCTGCATAGCAGACGCAGCCAGGCATACTGAATATTGTTGGTGTCCTGAAACTCATCGACCAGCACGGCACGAAAGCGGCGCTGATAGTGGCTCAGCAGGTCCGGGTTTTTTGCCCATAATTCGTGGGCGCGCAGCAACAACTCGGCAAAATCCACCAAACCAGAACGATCGCACGCGTCCTGGTAGGCGGCATAGATCTCTCGCATTTTTTGTTGAGTGGCATCGCCGTGTGTCTCAATATGTTGCGGGCGTAACCCCTCGTCTTTGTTACCGTTGATGTACCACTGAATTGGCCGGGGGGCCCAGTGCTTCTCGTCCAGATTCATGGCTTTGAGAATGCGCCGGATAAGGCGATACTGATCATCGGAGTCGAGGATCTGGAAATTTTCTGGCAGACCGGCTTCTGCGTGATGCGCGCGAAGTAAGCGGTGGGCTAAGCCATGGAAGGTTCCAATCCAC
>CAZDUT010000267.1:0-557 GCA_964508695.1 uncultured Alteromonas sp. | reverse complement strand
CACGCCGACCACGAGATTGGTGATCAGGCCGTGGCTGCGGCCCATAACCTGCTCAATCCTGCCACGCATTTCCCGTGCAGCTTTATTGGTAAACGTCACAGCCAGAATGGAAAAAGGCGCAATATTTTCCACTTCCATCAGCCAGGCGATGCGGTGCACCAAAACCCGGGTTTTACCACTGCCGGCGCCCGCCAGTACCAACATATTCGATTGAGGGGCGGCTACCGCTTCACGCTGGTTGTCATTAAGATCGTCAAGCAGTCGGGATACATCCATAGCGCATTAAACCTGTTGTTATCTGGTGCAAAACCGACATTATGCCAGTTGGCTGTGAATTTATACAGGCCTGCTGGTCTAATCGCATCCATGCCGCTCTGTTCTGACTTAGCAGTATTCGTCATGATTGAGCCTATTGGTTTAGCGCAAGGTATCACTAAATTAAACGAAGTAACGGACATGTCAGTGAGAAACACCGTTTTACCGACAAATTATCCCGTAAATCGGGTAAGCGACGGCCTTCAGGTAGCCTGGGCAAAAATGACGCAGTTGCATGTAGG
>CAZDUT010000266.1:0-3603 GCA_964508695.1 uncultured Alteromonas sp. | reverse complement strand
ATCGGTGACAATGTTACGAGCTCATCAGAGGCGGACTCTTCATCGCATAAGCTTCGGCTCGTCCCATTACGATACAGTTCGTAATGATAAGCCCCACGAACACCGAGAGCTGTTTGGATATTTCGTAGGAATACGCTTTCAGGATCTGGTCAACAACAATTACCAGCGAGGCAATGATTGTCATCTGAATGATGATCCGTACGCTGGACGGGATATGGTTTCGAATCATTGAAATAAACAGATTCGAGAACGCGACCACGCTGGTCAGCGCCAAAGACATTACCAATGCTGTCTCCAGCTTCGTGGTAATCGCCAGTGCAGAACAAATACCCAGCACCTGCAAGGCAATCGGGTTGTTGTCCAGTATTGGCCCAAAGAGGGCCTTTTTCATTTCTTTAGTATCTGCCATGAAGATCCCCTTATGAACGCCATGCTTGATTCTTCAGGAACTCGCCAAAGCCCTGTTCGCCAGTCCAGTAGCGAATGGTGTTCTCAACACCGTTACTGGTTAGCGTTGCGCCAGATAGTGCATCCACAGAATGCGGGTTATTCGGGTTCGCGCTCTTCTTCACGCGGATAGCCACATCGCCATCTTCGTAAAGTTTCTTGCCGTCCCACTTGTCCTGCCATGCCGGGTTTTGTACTTCACCACCCAGTCCCGGCGTTTCTTTTTGCTGATAGTAGATCAGTTCGCGAATTGTCTGACCATCGTTGTCAACCGCCAAAAAGCCATACATCAGGTCCCACAGTCCGCTTCCGTGCACAGGCAGGATGACGCGGGTCACTTCACCGGCGTCATCACGAACCATCCACACACTGGCAACATTCGGGCGACGCTGGAAACCAACGTTGCTGTTCATTACCTTGGTGCTTTGATCGGTCTTTTTCGCAGCCTTGTACATGTCGTAGTCTTTACCCGGCATATCCGTAAACTCGCCAGACTCCAGATCAACATAGCGTTGCTCTACACGCTCCGCATACACAGATTCAATCTCTTCGCCGCTCATCCCCTGCTCGTACAGACCGGCTGCAGTCAGGATGTTGGATTTCTTATCCAGTGCTGCGTTAGTTTGCTGGATGCTGCGTAACCCTACAGCAGCCCCCGACACAACAACGGAACATACCAAACAAACGGCAACGACGATGCCTATTGTTTTTCCTAAAGATTCTTTCTTAGCCGACACGTGCTACCCTCCGCTTGATATTGCTTTGTGCGACGAAATAGTCGAACAGTGGTGCCCACAGGTTGGCAAACAGAATGGCCAGCATGATGCCTTCCGGGAAGGCCGGGTTGACCACACGGATTAGCACCGTCATTAGTCCGATAAAGAAGCCGTAAGCCCACTTACCGGTATCTGTGAAAGATGCCGACACCGGATCAGTTGCCATAAAGAACATGCCGAAGGCTAACCCACCGACAACAAAGTGCCAGTAAGCAGGCATAGCAAACATGTAATTGGTGTCGCTGCCAATGAGGTTGAGTAACGTTGCAAAGAACGCCACACCCAGGGCAACACCGGCAACAATACGCCAGCTGGCAATGCCCATATACATGATAAACAGGCCGCCAATCATGATAGCCAGGGTAGATACCTCACCGGCGGAGCCAGCGATGGTGCCAAAGAAGCTGTTCATCCACTGGTCCATGTTAGTGAAATCCAGTGTACCAGACGCCGCCTGGCTCAGTGACGTTGCACCGGAATAACCATCGGCAGCAACCCATACCTGATCACCGGAGATCTGCGCTGGGTAAGCAAAGTACAGGAATGCACGGCCAGACAGCGCCGGGTTAAGGAAGTTACGGCCCGTTCCGCCGAACACTTCTTTGGCGATAACCACACCGAAGGTAATCCCCAAGGCGACCTGCCACAGCGGGATGGTGGCTGGCAATGTCAGTGCGAACAATACCGACGTAACAAAGAAGCCTTCGTTTACTTCGTGCTTACGCACCGAAGCAAACAGCACTTCCCAGAAACCGCCCACAATAAAGGTAACGGCATAGATTGGAAGCCAGAAGCAGGCGCCGTAGAGCATCATGCCCGCCCAACCGGCATCGGTCAGATCACCGCCTAATGCGGTAAACAGGCCTGCCTGCCATGCGTCAGGCAGTGTGCCGGCACCCGCAGCCAGTGCTTCACTGGCCTGCAGACCAATGTTATACATACCCATGAACATGGCCGGGAATGTCGCCATCCACACCAGGATCATGATGCGTTTCAGATCAATGCTGTCACGCACATGGGTGCTGGCTTTATTGACCTTACCTGGCGTGTAAAAGATAGTGGCCGCTGCTTCGTACAGTGCATACCACTTTTCGTGCTTACCGCCCGGTTCAAAGTTAGGTTCGATTTTTTCTAAATACGCTTTCAAACCCATGACTTAACCCTCTTTCTCGATCGTGGTCAAACAGTCGCGCAGAATCGGACCATAATTGTATTTGCCAGGGCATACATAGGTACACAGTGCCAAATCTTCTTCATCCAACTCAAGGCAACCCAACGCCTGAGCACTGTCAGTATCGCCGGAAATCAAATCACGCAATAACAGCGTTGGAATGATATCCAGGGGCATAACGCGTTCATAATTACCAATGGGCACCATAGAGCGCTCTGAACCATTGGTTGTTGTTGTCATATTAAATTTCTTATCGCCACTTAAGTGACCAAGGTAGGCACGCGTTACTGAATGTTTATCTGAGCCTGGTGTTATCCAGCCAAAGAACTTCTTCTCGCGGCCTTCATGCAACATTGAAATCTGGGTATGGAAACGCCCCAGGAAGCCGTGGACGCCCTGCGCTGTGGTACCGTTAAGCACCGAGCCAGAAATTACCCGTACGTCTGCGCCTTCCTGCTCGTTTTCGGTCAGTTCTGTAACATCAGCACCCAACAGGGTTCTGACCAGGCGCGGATTTTTCGCAGCGGGTCCGCCTAACGCAACGACACGGCGATTATCCAGCTTGCCGGTGGTCAGCAGCGAGCCAATCGCCATCACGTCCTGGTAGTTGATGTGCCAGACTGTCTTTTGCAGGCCAACCGGATCAAGATAATGGATATGCGTACCCGGCAACCCGGCAGGGTGCGGGCCACCAAACTCTTCAACATCGACCGCGGCATCGCCGGTCGGTATGGAAGCGCCATTGGCCTTACACACATACACTTTGCCTTCGCTCATTGCGGTTAACGCTTTAAGACCATTAACAAAGTCTTCTTCGCGCTCACCCACAATCACCGTTGGGTCAGCAGACAGCGGGTTGCTGTCCATGGCTGTCACAAAGATAGAATGCGGTGTTGAACCCAGCTCAGGCGCCTTGCTGAACGGACGCGTACGTAACGCTGTCCACATGCCTGAGTCTACCAGAATGGATTGCAGTTTTTCACGGTCCGCATTCGCCAGATCTTTCGCTGCAATGGTGTCAAATTCAACGGCGTCGTCACCGTCAATTTTAACTACTACAGACTGAAGCACCCGCTTCGCACCACGGTTCACCTCTACCACTTCGCCAGCCGCTGGTGCAGTAAATTTAACGCCTTGATTCTTTTTGTCTTCAAAAAGAATCAAGGCGTTAATTTTACTGCACCAGCTGCTGGCGAAGTGGTAGAGGTG
>CAZDUT010000265.1:0-3623 GCA_964508695.1 uncultured Alteromonas sp. | reverse complement strand
AGCTGATTCGTAAAGTACCGGCAACGTTACATACGCCACTGATGTCGGGCTCTAATGCTATCTCCGGTATAACCCTGGTGGGGGCCCTGGTTTCTGCCGGATCAGAAGCCAGCTGGCTGACCACGTTGCTGGGAACGGCGGCTGTGACACTTGCTACCATCAACGTAGTGGGTGGCTATATGGTTACCGACCGCATGCTGGGCATGTTCCGCAAAAAAGACAGTAAGTAAGGAGGCTGCCCATGACACCTGTATCTCTTACCATCAATCTGGCCTATGTGGTGGCTGCCACATTATTTATTGTCGGCCTTAAATTACTCAGTCACCCTTCCAGTGCGCGACGTGGCAACCTGGTCTCATCCCTGGGAATGCTGGTGGCGGTTGTCGTCACGTTGCTAGATCAGCAAATAATCAGTTACACCTATATTGTTGTGGGGGTAGTGCTGGGAGGCGCGATTGGCGCCTGGAAAGCCAAAACCGTGCAAATGACCGCTATGCCGCAAATGGTCTCCCTGTTCAATGGTTTTGGCGGTGCCGCTTCGTTGTTACTGGCGTGGGCGACATTGACTGCCATTGCTCCCCAGAATATGGGCGTGGTGAGTCTGTTTGTGTTTATTTCGCTGTATTTTACGATTTTGGTGGGCGGCGTCACATTTTCCGGTTCAATTGTGGCCTGGGGGAAGCTGGCGGAAAAGTTTCCGACAAAAGCCATCATCTTTACCGGCTTACGCGAACTCAGTATTTTGCATCTGGTCGGCCTGGTAGTGGTTGGTTATCTGTTCGTCACACAACCGGAAAACCCGCTATGGCTGTGGCTGGGAATTGCTCTGGCACTGAGTTTTGGATTATGGGCTACACTGTCCATCGGTGGTGCCGACATGCCTGTGGTTATTGCACTGCTTAACAGTTACTCGGGCGTGGCCGCCTGTGCAGCCGGTCTCGCGGTTGCCAATACAGTCCTTATTGTCACCGGACTGCTGGTGGGGGCATCAGGCCTTATTCTGACGACCATTATGTGTAAGGCCATGAACCGTTCGCTCACCAACGTTCTGCTTTCCGGCTTTGCAACACCGGTAGACAGTGGCGAGAAAATTGAGGGCGAAATTAAAGTGCTGTCGGCACAGGATGCTTACTATGTGCTGGAAGCCGCGCAGGCGGTACTGGTTGTGCCAGGTTACGGCATGGCGGTTGCCCAGGCGCAGCACGCGGTGCGCGAATTACAGTCACTGCTTGAAAGTAACGGCGCTACCGTGGAATACGCGATTCACCCGGTGGCAGGGCGAATGCCCGGCCATATGAACGTCCTGCTGGCCGAGGCCGATGTCCCTTATGATCACTTGCTGGAAATGGATGACGTGAATCCGCGCATGGAAAATTACGATGTTGTCATCGTCATTGGGGCCAATGATGTGGTTAACCCGGCGGCGAAAGAAATGAAGGGCAGCCCAATTTATGGCATGCCGGTCATTGAGGCGTATCGCGCGAAAACCGTGTTTGTGCTCAAACGCTCTGCCAACCCTGGCTTTGCCGGGGTAGATAACCCGCTTTTCTTTAAAGACAACACCCGCATGGTACTGGGCGACGCCAAAGAAACAATAAACAGTGTGATTCGGGAGTTTGGCGACGACTAAACCATCACGACAAAAAATATCCTGCTGGGTAACACGTGGCGACGAAACGGGGTCGCGTGTTACCGGCGAAGGCTAAGCCGCTGCAACGTACCGACACCCCGGATACTGACGCGTCTGAGAGTAAGCCTGCCGGCATTCGCTGATTCATCCGCAGTAGGACGGCAGCGTGAGTGTTTTTTATCTCTCGTGTGCCACTCCGACAGTGCAGTGTGCCCAACAACAATGCGATGACAAATTTCACCGGTTGTTTATCGTCACGTCACAGCGACAGGTGTACAATCATTTTGCGCAGGCATTTTCTCCGCGTATATGTGCTGATATGCTTGGAACATAACACTCATAATAATGCATATCTGCTTATTCACTATTGAACAGGGATGTGGGCGAATTCTGTGAGGCCGGCATTCATATGGCAAACAAGAAGTACCACATTCAGTGCGTCGATAACTGCTTTTTGGTAAAAAAGACGGGTAGCTGGGATTTATCTACCGATCTGCAATACATTTCAGAATTGGCTGATGCCCTGGTTAAGCGGCAGGGTAATGCGTTTTATCTGATTGTCGATATGCGCGGATTGCAGGTACCTGATGATGTTAAACATGCCAAGCAGCGGTATCCGGTTATCCTCGACAGGCGTAATCAGTTAGGCGAAATTTGGCTGCTCGATGATCCCCAACAGAGTAGTCACTTATTAACCTATTTTGAGCATGTGCGCTTTGAGTTGCAGCAAACCACGCAGCGTGATGCGTTTCTGCAGTGGTTATCCGCCCGGCTGACACCGCGAACCCTGCAGGCGGTCACGCGTTGGCTGGATGAAAAAATTGCATAAAAGTCGATTTCACGATTTTTCCAGCGACAACTCATGACTATAATACGCAGCATTATATTCTTTCTATTTTTGTCGTCAGCGTGACGGCAGGTAACAGGCGTGAGGTAAAACATATTGGCAAACTGGAGCATTGAAGAAGCAGAGCGCGTCTACGGCGTTTCCCAGTGGGGCGGTGGATATTTCCAGGTTGGTGAGAACGGGAACGTGCATATTACCCCCGTACCCGAAGATCCAAGTATCCGTATTGATTTTAAATCCGTCATTGAGGAAATCCGCGAAGAGGGCGTACAGTTCCCCGTGGTTATTCGGTTTCACGATATCTTGCGCTCTCAGGTTGCCAGTCTGAATACCATTTTCCGCAATACCATCAGCGAGGCAGAGTATACTGGCCAGTATCAGGGCGTCTATCCGGTGAAGGTAAACCAGATGCGTGAAGTGGTCGAAGAAATCGTTGATGCCGGCGCCCCTTTTAATTATGGATTAGAAGCTGGCTCGAAGGCCGAGCTGCTGACTGTTCTGGCCATGAACGTTAATGAGGACTCACTAACTATCCTCAATGGCTATAAAGATGAAGAGTTCATGCAACTGGCGCTGTTGGGGCGCAAGCTGGGACGCAAAATTGTGGTGGTCGTGGAGAAATACAGCGAACTGCTGCTGCTGGTAAAAACTGCAAAAGCGCTGGATATTGAACCTATCATCGGTGTGCGGGCAAAAATGACCGTCAAGGGCCGGGGAAAATGGGAAAGCTCCGGGGGCGAGCGTGCTAAGTTTGGCCTGACCATATCAGAGATCATCAAGACAGCCCGCTACCTTGAGTCGCAGGGCATGGCAGATTGCCTGAAGCTACTGCATTTTCATATTGGTAGTCAGCTTACCGATATCCGTGCCGTTAAAGAGGCCATGACGGAAGGCGCGCGTATTTATGCGGATCTGCATAAAATGGGCTTTCATCTCGACTACGTCGACGTGGGTGGCGGCCTGGGCATTGATTACGACGGCAGTAACTCCACCAACGAATCGTCACGTAATTACAGCATGCAGGAATACGTGTCTGACGTAGTGTACGGCATGAAAGAAATGTGCGATCTGGAAGGGGTCCCACATCCAACCCTTGTCAGTGAAAGTGGCCGGGCTATCACTGCCCACCATAGCTGCGTGGTGACT
>CAZDUT010000264.1:0-3663 GCA_964508695.1 uncultured Alteromonas sp. | reverse complement strand
TAACGACATTCGACATATTGTTCAACGGCTTATTTCAGAGCAACGTATTGCCGAAGATCAAATTGGCAACTCCTTATCGATCCACTTTCAGGTGCCCTTTATCGCCTTTCAGCCCGACAAATTTCACCTGTATGAAGGTGACAGCAGGCTGAACCTGTCTTATCTGAAGCGTAACTATGTCGCGGTTATCGCTGACGTCCGCGAAAACCCTATTGTACTTATGGCAGAGCCAAATAATGCCGCATTGCTGATGGAAATAGAAAGTGCAATGGGCATCGACAGCTATGACATTGCCGTGGGCTTACCCAATCAGATTTTACAGTATCTTGGCGAAGGTTCGGGGGGTGGTGCGCCAGGCGAAATGAGCGAGATCCTGGACGAAATTGGCACCTCTACAGAAGAAGCAGAAGAGCAGACCGATGAGTTGTCTGATGATGCTCCTGCGGTGGTGCGTCTGGTCAGCCGCGTATTGCATGATGCAAAACGGCTTAATGCCTCGGATATTCACGTTGATCCTGAAAAAAATGGTCCCACACGGGTCAGGATGCGGGTAGATGGCGTATGCCGCGACATGAGCCAGGTGCCCAACTCCCACCACAGTGCCGTTATAGCCCGTATAAAAATCATGGCTAATCTTAATATTGCCGAGAAGCGCGTCCCGCAGGACGGCAAACTCGCGTTCAAAATGAACGGACAACTGGTGGAAGTCCGGGTCGCTACCATCCCAACGGTTGCGGGCGAGGGCGTGGTCATGCGTATCCTTGCCTCTGGCGGTGCAATGCCAATGGATAAAATGAATATGGCACCCGGTAACCGTGACAGGCTTGAAGAGATGATTAAAAAGCCGCACGGAATTTTGCTGGTGGTGGGACCGACGGGCTCGGGTAAAACGACCACGTTGCATGCCATACTTGGCTATTTGAATACCCCAGAGAAGAAGATCTGGACGGCCGAAGATCCGGTCGAGATCACCCAGGCAGGCCTGCAACAGGTGCAGGTCAGCCCCAAAATTGGCTTTACCTTTGCAAATGCACTGCGGGCATTCTTGCGGGCTGATCCGGATATCATCCTGATTGGTGAGATGCGTGATAAAGAAACCGCGCATGCAGGTATCGAGGCATCGCTGACCGGTCACCTTGTTTTATCTACATTGCACACTAACTCTGCCCCCGAAACCATCACGCGTCTGCTGGATTTGGGGCTGGATCCGGTGAACTTCTCTGATGCCTGCGTAGGGATCCTGGCACAACGCCTTATCCGCACGCTGTGTAAGAACTGTAAAGAGAAATATCGGGCCACCGATACTGATATTGCCTTCATCAAACGCCAGTATGGTGAAGAGTTCCTTAACGAACTGGATATGCAGGAACCATTGGAACTCTTCCGCGCCAAGGGGTGTGATGAGTGTGGTGATACCGGCTACCGTGGTCGGACGGGTGTGCACGAACTATTAGGGATGACACCGGAGCTTCGCTCGATGGTGTATAAGGAAGCCAGTGTGGCGGAAATGAAATCCCAGGCAATGAATGATGGTATGCGGACACTGGTACAGGATGCCATTTTTAAAGTGATTCAGGGCGATACCGACATTGCCCAGGTACAAATTGTCGGCGGTGATTAACCGCCGGCAACTGCCACTCAATCGTCAGTTCAACAGATTACAAGCTCTCCGGCAGCCGAATAACGCCCTGTCAGCTTACTTCTGCTTATCGCCGTTAAGCGTTATCGTTCCGAAGACCGACGCATCGATGTAGCCGAGGTTTTTATCGCCGTCGACCGGTTCGATAACATGCGACCCCATAAAGTGCTCGCGCTCAGTACTGCCGTCGTTATCACAGTAAGCAAGCATGAACCCCAGTGTCATGCCCTCCTTAAGCGTGATTGGTTCGCCCGGCTTTGCTGTTGTAAACGTATCAGGGTAGATACGCACCGCCACTTCCCAGGTCATCGTGAAAGGAGGTTGCTGGGTGCGTGTCCAGGCACTGTCTGCATGGTCGTTTAACAAAATCACCTGTTTGTTATCAACCTCTTCGTCCCCCAGATCTGCAACGTTGCCGTCCAGTGCAATATGATAGGCGAAGGCATTGTGGGAGTAAGTATGCTCTCCGCCAGACGCATCAGCATCAATGAAGACTTCAAGCGTGTCATCGTCCCAGTAGCGTTTTCGCGGGTCAGGGTGGCTGTCTATGATGACGTCGTCGGTGATTTCAGCGAGGATATATAGCCTTTCCCTGTCCCAGAGCAGTTTATAGCGCCCTGAGAAATCGTCGGCGGCCGGGTGCGCCCCTAAAATATGTTTATCAAGCGCAGACCAGGGGGCGTCATGCCATGACGACTCGTTGGCCTTTCCGTCAATGCTGATCACATCTTTCGCCAGGTTGACCGCTGTCGCTTCAGCAACAGACGGTGACGACAATGCGGTTAAAACCAGCGGCAGTAAACTGCCTGTCAGTCTTTTCATTCTTCTCTCCGTTGATATTTCTGTGTAATTTTTATACACCTCAGACCGTTACACCTATACTTACATTCTGGCGTGTTGGATGTTACCGAACACTTAATATTGCTACCGCCCTAATTTAACGGGATTTTTAGGGACGCAACATATGGCCTGACAGCCCGGGCCCCTGGCACCTCCTATGCTTACTGTTTTTCCGTTTACGTATACAGCGATATCACAAATTCTACCTCATCTTTCACGCTGGGTGCGCGGAGGAAGGCAATGATAACAGGCATCTCACCAACCGGTACGTTGGCACAGGCCCGCAGACAGACAGGATTAAACACTCAGATCCGCACACTGCCTGTTGACGACAATAAAACACTTGCTACGTCTGCTGATAAGGCACGAAATCGCGCGCAGGAAACTACCCCTGGCACGAAGGCGGAATTACGAACGCGACTGGAAGACATTCGTGCGTTACGTGAAAGCGTGACGCAATATAGCATGGCGATGTTGCACACGCAGGGCGAGGTTGCTTTACGGGAGCAAAGTCAGGAACAAGTCGCAAACCGGGCAGAGTCATCAGAAGAGATACGTGCCCGGCGTATCCGCGCAAGTGTGGAAGCCCGCGATGTCCGCCAAAGCGAGTTACCCCAGGGGCGCGAGCAATTACGCGAGCAACCGAAGCGTACTGACGCTCTCAGGTTCTCTGCGGAAGTCCGGGAACGGGCGCGTCGGCTGCAGGATGAAGCCCTGTCAGCGCAGCGCAGAGAAGCCACTCGCCTGCAGCCCCCAATACCAGACAATCCACATGCAGACGCCTGGTTCACTGATGCGGGTCCCACCGTCGAGTTTGACACAATAAACGCCGACACACCGTTCCCCGGAAATATGCCACCATTAGAAGACCTCCTTGCGTTGCTGCGGGAAGAAGTGAATATCCTCGAGATGCTGCTTGGCGATGAGATACTCGGTGCCGAACTGAGCAGCCGGCAACTCAGCGCAGAACTCAATAACGCGCGCAGCAGCTTTAGCACCGAGGCGAAACGCAGTGCCTGGCAGCTTAGCTACCACCAGCCTGCATTCTCACGCTTGGGAAATTTTATTGATTTAATAAGTTAAAAGCGCTCGCGCTTTTATTACCGTGAGGGTATTTAACACAAGTGTTTACACCATACTCCGAACGCACTCCCATTATCCTTAACCTCTTCATCGCCGTTTCT
>CAZDUT010000263.1:0-3686 GCA_964508695.1 uncultured Alteromonas sp. | reverse complement strand
ACCTGATGGATCTGACCGAGGACATGCTGCGCACACTGGCACAGGACATTCTTGGTTCAACCACCTTTAGCAATACGGTGCGAGATGATGAGGGCAATGTAACGCAGGAAACCCAGTATGACTTTGGCAAGCCGTTTGACCGCTTAAGCATGGGCGATGCCATCCTCAAATACTGGCCTGACGCTAACGAAGCGGCGATTCGTGACCCGGAAGCGCACCTTGATGAGCTGAAAGCCATGGCGCGCGAGCTGCATATTAAAGAGCCGGAAGTTGACGGGATCTGGGGCGCCGGAAAGTATCTGTGTGAGATCTTCGAGGCTTGTGCGGAAGAACAACTCGAGCAGCCAACCTTCATCACCGAATACCCATGGGAAGTGTCACCGCTGGCCCGTCGCAACGACGATAACCCGTTTATTACCGATCGTTTCGAGTTCTTTGTCGGAGGCCGTGAAATTGCCAATGGCTTCAGCGAGCTTAACGATCCGGAAGATCAGGCTGAGCGCTTTGCCAAGCAGGTGGCAGAGAAGGATGCCGGGGATGACGAAGCCATGCACTTTGATGACGATTACATTCGTGCGCTGGAACACGGCCTTCCGCCTACAGCGGGTGAAGGAATTGGGATCGATCGTCTGGCGATGTTGTTTACTGACAGTCAGACGATTAAAGACGTGATCCTGTTCCCGCACATGAAACCGCAGGCGAAAGAGCAGGACGACGAGTAATTAGTCAGGTTTTTGTTTAATTTGCTCGACCAAGAAGGCATGGCGCGACGCGTCTATGCCTTTTTTTTTGCCGACGGAAACGATATAGCCGTTAATGGCATCAATTTCCGTCTGTCGGCCGTGATGATAATCCTGATGCATACTGGAATAGTTTTTAGCGGTATTGGTCGCGACCTCAAGTACGTCGCTCAGTAACTCTGCCGTGCTGAAGGTAACACCCTGACTGGCTGCTACTGCCACTGTCTCGCTGCAAAGCTCCCGTAACTGCTGTCGGTAACCGGTATAAAGGAGGCGGCCATTGGTAATATCGTTCAATGCGGTAAGTGGGTTGATGGCAGCGTTGATGGCCAGCTTGTGCCAAAGTGCATGCTGCATATGCTGTCGCCAGATAACCGGTGGCAGTATTGCACTTAATGCATCCATTACACGGTTATCCAGAACTGGCAACGAGGCATTATCAAGCCGTCCGAGAATGGTTTTTCCGCGTCCGGTATGCAGGATGGTGTGTGGCTCTTTTTTTAGCGCACCATGGCTGGTGGTTGCCATGTAGATGGGCTGGCCGGGGGGGAGCACCTTGCGCGCGATTTCATAGCCCCCCATCCCATTTTGCAGCAATAAAACAGGCGTATCGACAGACAGATGCGGCTGCCAGCTGTTTAGGGCGGCCTCAAGTTGATAGGCTTTTAACGGAAATATCACCAGTTGGTTGGCTTCGGTTTGTGCCGGTATCGCACTAAACTGTGTCAGTGAAACCGTCTGAGTATTGTGCACCACTCTGATTTCAGAACGAGCAGGCGTGCGCGGAACCATGGTGTATTCCAGCTTGGCACGCACAGCGCCCGCCCCCAGCAAGGAGCCAATGGCCCCACAGCCGGTGATATAAATACGGTCAAACGGCGCTGAATTCATAGTCGCGCTGTGCCGGCGAGACCGGGCTTAACGGATGGCCAGGGAAGTGTCTCAGGAGCCGCAAGGTCGTTGAGCCAGCGTGACACCTCCGGAAGGTCAAAGACCTCGCCTGCGCCGGGCAGACATCTCGCGCTAATGTGTTCTTTCCGAAAGGTGAAGCTGAGTTGCCATGCGTGCAGATAAAGGCGATCGGCCTGGCTGCCGCTATAGCGCGTATCACCTAAAATCGGGCTTCCTACACTTTTTAGTGCGACCCTTATCTGATGGGTTTTACCGGTATAGGGACGCACTATCGCAGCGCGGATACCGTGGGCGATGCCATAGCTAAAAAATTGTGTAACCGCGGGGTTTTGTGTGGTTTTCATAAGCATAAACTGACCACGACGCCGGTTCTTCATATCACCCACTATGCTGCCCTGTTTCTTGCGTGGTTTGCCTGTCGTCAGAGCCAGGTAGTATTTCTGTGCGCCACGTGTAGCAAACTGCTCGCCTATCATTGCTGCCGCTTCCGGCGATTTCGCAATGCACAGACACCCGGACGTACCGGTATCCAGCCGGTGGCACAGATGCCAGACAGTATGATCATACTGTCTGCGTAAGTGAGTCAGAATGCCATTGTCTGTGTCGTGCATGGGCATTCCGGAGGGTTTGTTTACAATCACAAACTCATCGTGATCAACCAAAAGTGTTAACGGCTCAGTCATGACGGCCGGGAAAGAATGTCGATTGCTTTGTCATAATCCAGTTCGTCAACGGCATTGCGCAGAGCCTGCTGCTCCCAGTGGCTTATCGTCAGTTCCTGTATGTACTCATTGAGCTTTGTCTCAGGAATAAACTCTCTGGCTTCCAGTGTTGTCACTAACTCTGCACGTGCCGAAGGAGTGTGGGTACCGGTGGATGCGGCGTCAGAGGTTTCTCCCAGAGCTTCAATTGCATTTAGCGTGCGTTTCAGGATAAGCACAAACCCCGAGTAGTCTTCAGGCAACGCCTCTTTTCCCCGAATGGCGATTTCTATCTGTTTACTGGCGTGATGTAAGGCCGTCAGGCCAAGGTTGGCAGTCACGCCTTTTACCGTGTGAACAAGTGCGAAGGCTTCGTCGTACTGACCTTGTCGCATCGCAGTTTGCAACTTATCGTTCAGGTCACGATATTCGTCTGAAAATTTGCCGAGTAATGTTATATAGAGGTCTCGGTTTCCGCTAAGCTGGGAAATGCCGAAGTCCGTATCAATAAGGGGCGAGGTCGATTCCATGGCGTTCCTGTAAAAACTGTACCGTCGTGAACCCGTGATAATAAAGCGTAACACAAAAGCGTATTTATGGCGGCGACAAATTAGCAGTGAGTCTGATACCCTCACTTTTTACCCCAAATGAACCTTAGAAAAGGAAAATCATGCCAGCAACACTGACCCGATTATTTGTAAGCCTGATGGCTCTTGCGTTTATTGCTGGCTGTGAGCAAACGCCGCATTCTACCTCCGCCCAACCGGACAAGGCGCCGGTATCCATCGCGCACCAAAAATATACGCTGGATAATGGTCTTACTGTCATACTGCACCAGGATACATCAGACCCGCTGGTACACGTGGATGTTACCTATCATGTCGGCTCAGCCCGTGAAGAGGTGGGGAAATCCGGCTTCGCGCACTTTTTCGAGCACATGATGTTTCAGGGCTCTAAGCATGTGGCCGATGAGCAGCACTTCAAAATTATTACCGAGGCCGGCGGTAACCTGAATGGCTCAACCAATAGCGATCGCACGAATTATTATGAAACGGTCCCCGCCAATCAGCTTGAAAAGGTTCTGTGGCTTGAGTCAGACCGCATGGGCTACCTGCTTGAGGCAGTGACCCAGAAGAAATTTGAAAATCAGCGTGAAACTGTAAAAAATGAACGCGCCCAACGCGTCGATAATCAACCTTATGGTCTGGTGTCAGAGCGCACGGCTGAAGCGTTGTACCCTTCCGGTCACCCGTACTCCTGGTCGCCGATTGGCTACGTTGAGGATCTGGACCGGGTGAATGTGGAGGACCTCAAGGCATTTTTTGCCCGCTGG
>CAZDUT010000262.1:0-3825 GCA_964508695.1 uncultured Alteromonas sp. | reverse complement strand
ATCCTGGAATTTGAAATCATTACCGCGCAGGTTCTCAGATAATTTAATCCAGCCTTTGGGGATATCCAGAGCATCAGCAGCGATTAACTCATGCATTGCAGCTGAGAGAATAATTTCGCATTGACTGAGTTGTTGCAGAAAAGTGAGTGGTGGTAAAAAAATATCAATCTCACAAATATCGGAATGCCTATCGCTTAATGTTTTGATGAGTGGGTTGGATTTATCTTTATAGTGGGTAACAAGTCCAATCCGATACTTTTTATTCAGCCTTTTTTTCTCTGGCAGTAAAAGACCGGCCAGCAAACCGGGGTCACCCTGCGTGTCGATCTTCTGGTTGCTGATTGCTGCTGCGCTCAGCTGACCACGTATCGCATGGTAATGATGACGTGACTTGTGTAATGGCGGCTGCTCAATATAGCCCGTCCCCCAAACATTTACGCGGTGAGTAAACCAGGCTTCTTTTAAGCGATGGAGCAAGCTGCCAATGGCTATCATGTCAGCTTTGGCTGGTTTGGCATAAATGACTTTCCGGCCAGAGATGGCTTCGCATATCAGCGGGGATAAAGCATCACCAAAATTAGGCTTGGACTGCGACCAGTGTAGTTTAATCGGCTTAGACACGGCTACTTGGTAACCAGGATATCTTCCATCACCAGATACTGCAGATCCGAGCCGAAGAACATGTTCAGCGCATCAGTCGGGCTGCACACCATCGGCTCGCCACGACGGTTTAGTGAGGTATTCAATACCACACCGTTGTCAGTCAGTTTTTCCATTTCCTGCAATAGTGCATAGTAGCGTGGGTTGGTCTTTTCAGTGACAATCTGCGCACGCGCAGTGCCGTCTTCGTGAACTACCTCGGGGATCCGGTCCTTCCAGCTTTCCGCCACATCAAATGTGAAGGTCATATAGGGGCTGGGATGATCGGTCTGCAGGATTTCCGGTGCAACGGTATCCAGCATACTTGGACAGAAAGGGCGCCAGCGCTCTCGGTATTTAATCTGTGCATTAATACGATCGGCTACACCACTATGGCTGGGGCTACCCAGGATACTGCGGTTACCCAGAGCACGGGGACCGAATTCCATACGGCCTTGAAACCAGGAAACCGGGTTACCATCGGCAAGAATTTTGGCGGTTTCCGCCGGCACATCACTCATTCGCTGCCATTTCACCGGCTGGCTGTAGTTATCGCAGGCATCCATACACTGTTCAGTCGTGTATTGAGGGCCGAGGTAGACATGTTCCATTTTCTCGACCGGCACGCCAGCAACCTGAGAGGCATAACTGGCCGCACCAATGGCAGTGCCGGCATCACTGGCAGCAGGCTGAACAAACAGTTCCTTGACGCCCGGCATGGCGATAATACGCTGATTCAGTTTAACGTTGAGCGCGACACCGCCAGCATAGGCCACTTTGCCGGTTTCACGGATGATATCACCCAGGTAATAATCGATAAGCTGCAAAGCAGTTTTTTCAAGCAGATCTTGAATACTGGCGGCATAGTCGATGTAAGGTTCATCTTTCTCATCACCTTCACGCATCGGTCCTAACCAGTCGATAAGTTTGGGGCTGAAGAAATAGCCTTTGCCATTCTTCTTGTAACGTCGCCAACCGACGGTGTTAACGAGTTTATTGTTAACTCGGAACTCGCCATCTTTGCTCTCAATAAGACGGGAAAAGTCAAAGCGTTTCGGGTCGCCGTAGGGTGCCATGCCCATGACCTTGAATTCGCCGTCGAGCATTTCAAATCCGAGGTACTCAGTCAGGGCACCATACATCCCACCCAAAGAGTCAGGGTCGTAAAATTCTTTGATTTTGTGAATCTTGCCGTTTTCACCATAGCCGAAGAAGGTAGTGGCATATTCGCCTTTACCATCAATGCCAATGATGGCGGTTTTTTCCTTAAAGCCACTCAGGTGATAGGCACTGCTGGCATGGGCGAGGTGATGCTCGACCGGCATAAATTTGACCCGGTTAGCACCAATACCGAGATCATCTAACAGTTTCATCACATTTCGATGGTTACGCCAGTATCGGCGGTTACCGCTGAAGAGGGCGGTCAGTGCACGGTCAGGTGCATACCAGTGTCGCTTGGCGTAGTGCCAGCGGGCGGTCGACTTGAGGCCGATTTCCGCATAGGGGAAAGCCACAATATCGACCTGTTCCGGTTTGATGCCTGCATATTCCAGGCAAAACTTGGTGGCTTCATAAGGCATTTTGCCTTTGGCGTGCTTGTCGCGCAGGAATCGTTCTTCCTCGGCAGCAGCAACCAGTTTGCCATCGATATACAAAGCAGCGGATGCGTCGTGGTTTACGGCGCCGGACAGACCTAAAACTATCATTTTATTATCAGAGAATCGCAATCAAATAGCGCAAGTATAGCAAGCGCCGGGAGGGATGGACTAGCGTCGTTTCCTGGCGATCTTTTGGGCGATCTGTTGCCACAGAATTCTGGCTGCTGGGGTAAGACGGTTTTGTCCCAGATAGGCTTTAAAGAAACGTAAGTGGTCAGTTTGCGACCAATTATCGGGTGCGTGGCGGGAAAGACAAGACAGGTCACGGCTGAGAGCCTGACGTTTGAACAGTTTGTGTCTCAGTTTTTCGAGATCGATGAGTCGAACATCCCAGGACTTATTGTTCAATTGCTTAACAAAAATATGCTTCGGATAAAGACAGTTATGCTGAAGGTGGTGGGCATGAAGCTTAGCGATGACTTTAGCGATCGAACAGATTAATGCGCTTCTATGATGAAAACTCAATTGTGAATAGTCCAGCTCATCCAGACTCTGATAATCAGACAGTGCCTTGGTGATAAGGATGGCTTTGTCTTTACGCTTTGCAAAAAATACGGGCTCCAGAGTCGGGATGTCCAGTGCGCTTAAATGTTGGATATTGCGGTATTCTCGTTCGAAAGTGGGGATTCCCTTCAGCAAGTGCCGCCAATCGCGAATGCTGTGTTTACGTTGTCTTTTAATAAAAACAGGTATTTTTTCATTATTGAGTTGCAACTGGATTTTGCTGACCCCGCTCCATCCACCGCGACAGGTATTGGGCGGTTCAAGGAATGGCGCATTCAACTGCCAAAAAAAATCGAAACGATTCCTGGCGGGCATGCTTGCCACATTGGCTACATTTCGGTGTGACTCATCCGTCTTCATCTACTACCCTGTATACACTCGCACGGTTGCCTCTTCGGTTCTTTTCCCGATGAACCAGCTCAAGCCGGATGCCTGAAAGTTGTTCCAAGTCCGCTTGACGCCGTTTTTCTACCAACAATATATAATCGAAATTTTGGTAATTGCCCAGTTTTTGTGGACGATAGCTGATACTGACGTCGGTCTTTTCCCGTTTCAGATAATACTGAATAAATTCATCATCTGTGAGCAAGCGGTCTTCTGCCTGTAGTTCATGTGCAGCCCAGATGGCGGTGTTTTTGATATAGGCCTTGGAGTTGGTTGAGTGGAAAGTATCAATCAAGCCTGCAAGTACTATAAAAGTAAACAAAGCCAGCCACCAGCGACGGCGTGATAACCAGGTTTCTTCAATCAGTCGGGTCAGGTAGGGCAGAACCAGCAACAATAGACTGACCACAGCCATCACACAATACCGAGAGACCACGAAGTACTGTGTATAAATAAATGCCATCAGAATGATCAAGTTCAAAACAAAGAACCACTCAATCAAGTGATGGTGAGGTACTACGATACGCTGACGATTTTGCCACCAGGCGAACCCCAGCAATATAAAATAACCGATTGAAAGTCCTTCCAGCAGCTTGAATATAAGCATGACGAGCAAGCCGGAATAGAGGATCAAGGCGCT
>CAZDUT010000261.1:3383-3829 GCA_964508695.1 uncultured Alteromonas sp. | reverse complement strand
GCGCAGGCCGAAATTCCTTCATCTGGCTGTAAAGTCGGTGACAAGCTTGCCTATGGCGTAGATTATGTGGCCAGCCTGGCAGGACCGGATACAGTTACCGTTGTACCGTTAAAGCCGCTTAAACCTGCTCAGGGTTATATGTTAGTGGTGACCGACGGATTGAAAGATTCCGAAGGTAATGGCGTAGAAGGTTCAACCACCTGGGACCTGGTCAGTCAGGATATTAATACGGCGCCTTTAGCAACAGAAAGTCAGTTGCTGGTTCAGCAACTGGTCAATTCGCTGATTTCACCGGTTGTTGAAGCCGGTATGTCCCGTGACAGCATCTCGTATGCCGCGGCGTTCACAACGCAATCAATCAGTGCCTCTTTGGATACAATTAAGAAAGTCATGGTGTCTGAATATGCTGCACGGGCTGGCGCTGGCGACCCGACAGCGGGTGAAGC
>CAZDUT010000261.1:0-3373 GCA_964508695.1 uncultured Alteromonas sp. | reverse complement strand
ATTGTCGCGGGCGAATCAGACACTGCAGCAACTGCGTTTGAGGCGTTAAATCTGGTAACGGAAGAAACCGTAGCCGGTGCTGTGGAGCAGGGAATTGCTAATTTGCCGCCAGAAGGCGAGCCGTTGATCCCACTGATTCGTACGCAGGATTTCTCACAATTACAGACCTGTGATGGCTTATTTGCCACTGCGGCCGGTGCGTATGCAGAGGTCTATGGTGATTCCAATGATTTTGCGGTTGGCGTATCACAAGCTATTCTGGGCAATGCCGGGGCGTTCTGCGCCGCCTCTCATTATGAAGGTGAGATTTCGCTGCCTTATTTCTTAGGCGTGCCCAGCGCAGAAAATACGCTGGCACCGGTGAACGCCTTCTGGCAGGCCGCGTGTGACAGCGGCGTGGTACTTTCTCAGGCGTCTGATGAAGTACTTGCCAGCGCAACCCCCGGTCCTAACAATGAACTGTGTCAGCAACTCGGTCTGGCGGATTTACGTGTAAACGGTGAAAAACTGGATCCGGCACGCAATATCACCCGCTTTAACCCATACCCGCAGCCTATGGGCGGCAACATGGGTGATGAAACGCTGGATGTACAAATTACGGTACCGAACGCGGCAGCAGCAGCAGGCCTTGGGTTTGACATTGCCAAGCCTGAATCAGGCTGGCCAGTTGTGATCCTGTCCCACGGTATCACCCGACAAAAAGAAGATATGCTGGCGATTACCGGTACATTGTCGTTAGCCGGTTTCGCCACTGTCGCTATCGATCATCCGCTTCACGGCAGTCGTGGTTATGATTTAGACGGTGATGGCAATGATGATTTGAATGCCACCACCGTCAGTGCCACGCATTACATGAACCTGGGTAACCTGCCAACCGCTCGCGATAACCTGCGTCAGAGTGTGTCTGACTTCATGGGATTGCGCTTAGGTCTGAATGCAGTTGTAGACACGACCGCTTCGCAGGCGATTGATTTTGACATGTCACGTGTCTCGGTGATGGGGGTGTCATTGGGCGCCATGACGGTAGGCAACCTGTCGGCGGTTGCCAATACCTCGATGGGTGGTGATTTAGCTGCACTGGATGGTTTATATGCCGTGCAACAGGCCTCGTTAGAGTCTCCGGGAGGCGGTGTTGCTCAGTTCTTGCTGGAGTCGCCAAGCTTTGGTCCGCTGATTAAAGGGCTGCTGCTCAAAGAGTCTTCACCTGAATTTGTCGCGTTCCTGGAAGAGCAGTTTGAAACATCAGATGTCAGTGAAGATCAGTTAACACAAGCTGTGGCGATTTTCCTGGACAATGTCTCAGAAGATCAGCTTGCCGCAATTAACTCGACCCTGGCGGAGTTTGCCTTTGCAGCGCAAACCGTCCTGGATTCCGGCGATCCGAATAACTACGCGATGACACTGGGTGAAACAACCCCTGTGCACATGATGACTGTAGTAGGTGATGGCAGTGAACAAAACCCACCGGATCAGGTGATTCCTGTATCCACGTCGTTACCACTGGCAGGCCAGATCCCATATGCAGGTATTATAGGTCTTGAACAGGTGACAACCACCAAAACCGGCGAAGATATTTCGGGTCACGTTTGGTTTACCAGTGGTGCACACGGCTCAAGCCTGAGCCCGGCAGCAGATCCTGCAGTGACAGAGGAAATGCAACGTGAAGTCGCGGGCTACATTGGTAGTAGTGCAAATGTACTGCCTATCACTAACGAAGATGTAGTCGCGAATTAATCGCGCCAGCGTCTGCAAAAAACCGGCATGAGAATGCCGGTTTTTTTATGCCTGTCATTTGTCGAAGGTTAATTGTATGTATTGTGAGGTTAATGTATTGTTAATTGGTCCGATCTGTCATCGGCACAGTGTGATTGAAGATGTCGTACTTTTTCGCATAGCGTTTTGATTAGTTAGTGAAAATGTATGCATTACCGGATAGGAAATTAATTATAAATTCAATGAGGGACTACGCGTGAGAATGAATTCTGTAAGAACCGTAGCCGGACGTTCACTGGTAACGTTGGGTGTCGTATTAGCCTTATACGGCTGTGGAGGCAATGATAACGATTTTTCTGATGTAGACACGTCGCCGCCGCCGGAGCCACCGACTACACCTGATCCGGAACCGCCGGTAACTGCATTCGACGATGATGGTACGTTGGACGCGCAAATCACCTGGACCACCTATGGGGTACCCCATATAAAAGCAGATAACCTGGAAAGTATGGCATACGGTGTCGGCTATGCCTTTGCCAAAGACAATATGTGTATCCTTGCTGACCAAATCATCAAATATAACTCAGAGCGGTCAAAGTATTTTGGTCCGGGGGCATCCTCAGCGACATCACCACCTGCAAACTTAAGTAATGACTTTGGCTTTCTGACGCTGGGGATCCGTGAAATGGCGGAAAACGACCTGGCAACGTTGTCAGCGAACAGCCGCGCGATGCTACAGGGCTATACCGCAGGATATAACCGCTATCTGGCCGACACACCGGTAGAAGAGCAGGATCCTGCCTGCGCAGGCCAACCCTGGGTTGAGCCTATCGACGCCGTTGATTTGTTGACATACTCACTAGGCGTCGCGCTTCTGCCTGGCGCCGCGAACTTCCTTGATGCAATGTTCCTTGCCGCACCTGACGGCGAAGACTTTACGCCGGTGCCAGCTGACAGCGAGGCTGGCATGGCGCTGGCGCTTGAGGTGACCAGCATGAGCCCGCCTGAGAAAAACCCTAATGATATGGGCTCAAACGGTTGGGGGCTTGGCAGTGACATCACCACCAATGGCAAAGGAATGGTGCTGGGTAATCCGCATTTCCCACATACCGGCAACCTGCGTTTCTGGCAGTTCCACACCCAAATTCCCGGATACCTGAATGTCACGGGGAGTTCACTGATGGGCTTACCTGGCGCAGTCAATATCGGGTTTAACGAAAATGTAGCCTGGACCCATACCTTCTCTACCGCTGAGCATTTCGTTGTCTACCAGTTAACGCTGGAAGATGACAATGATATGGAACATACCGTCGACGGTATGCCGCGCACCATCTATGAAAAACCTATGCAAATTGAAGTGGCTGTTGGCGGCGGAGAAACCGTTACCTATGAGAAAACGGGCTATTACACCAATTACGGGCCGATGATAGAAGTCCCCGGCAGCTTTGGCTGGGGGGATGGCGAAGCCTATGCCATTAAAGATGCAAACCTGCCTAATTATGACATCATTGACCATTGGCTGGCGATGAATATGGCGAACTCCATGGATGAATTTAAGCAGGCCTTCAAAGACTATGATGGCGTGATATTCAACAACACCATGTCGGCGTCGGAAGATGGCCAGGTGTTCTATATTGATGATTCGACGGTGCCAAATCTT
>CAZDUT010000260.1:2750-3835 GCA_964508695.1 uncultured Alteromonas sp. | reverse complement strand
AGGACCGTTTGGGTATTACCCAGGACGTGTTGGATATTCTCGTTGCCCACGAAATAGACCTGCGTGGTATTGAAATTGACCCTGCAGGTAAAATCTTCCTTAACTTCCCGAATATTGAGTTCGGTGACTTTCAGCACTTAATGCCAAAGATCCGGCGGATACAGGGCATCGATGACGTTAAAACGACACTGTTTATGCCCGGCGAGCGGGAGAAAAAACAGCTGTTGGCAATTCTGCGAACGCTACCGGACCCGGTGTTCTCTATTGATATCCGCGGCCACATCCTGATGTGCAATGAAGCGGTGACCAGTGGCCTGGAGATGCCGTTTGCCGATATTGACGGCACGGAAATCAGTGAATTTGTGAAAGGGTTTAACTTTTACCGCTGGATGGATGCCGACAACGTGACCCCGCAGTCATCCAAAGTGAAATTTATCCAGCAGGATTACCTGGCGGATATGCTGCCTATTACCGTACCGGATGAAGATAACAATGTGATCATGGCCGGTGCCGTGGTTATGCTTAAATCCGAAATGCGCCTGGGTCAGCAATTCAGTGCGTTTCATCAGCCACAAACTGATAGTTTCGATCATTTTGTTACCGTGTCATCGGCAATGGCCAGGACGGTGAAAGAGGCGAAGCAGATCTCTGATTTGGATGCGCCCATTCTCATTTTCGGTGAAACCGGAACCGGTAAGGAAATGATCGCACGAGCTTGCCACAATGCCAGCCGGCGCCACTCCGGCGCATTTTTAGCGCTAAACTGTGCATCATTACCCGACAGTGTCGCTGAAACCGAATTATTTGGCTCGGGGCCGGATACGTATAATCAGAAAGAAGCACGCGCAGGTCTGCTCGAACAGGCAAAAGGCGGTACGTTACTCCTTGATGAAGTCGCCGATATGTCCTCACAACTTCAGGCGAAGTTGCTCAGGGTGCTTGAGGATGGTCAGTTCAGACGGGTAGGGGAAAAAGATCCGGTACCTGTAGATGTCAGGTTTATCTGTACCACTTGTCGCGATCTCGGTCAGCTGGTTGAAGATGCGCAGCTCTCCCGTCGCGGCGGGTGTCTTTTCCGATGCATG
>CAZDUT010000260.1:0-2740 GCA_964508695.1 uncultured Alteromonas sp. | reverse complement strand
GGGCGTTTCCGCAAAGAGCTGTACTATCGTCTTAATGTGCTTAGCCTGGTGATGCCATCCCTGAAAGAGCGTCGTCAGGATATTGTCTCGCTGGCTGAAAGTTTCATCGTTCAGCACAGCGGTAAGCTGGGGCGTCGCCCGGCGAAGCTGAGTAAATCCTGTGTCGATTTTTTGCTGCAGTATCCCTGGCCCGGCAACGTCCGCCAGTTACAGAATGCATTATATCGTGCGCTGTCTTTGCTAGACGGTAACGAAATCACCAAAGAAGATATTCAGCTTCCCAGCTGCGCGCCAAGCGTTACCTACATTGATGAAAACTTCGAAGGCACGCTGGATGAAGAAGTGAAAAAGTTCGAGAAGGACCTGCTCCGTCGTTTATACCCCTCATACCCAAGCACCCGCCAGTTGGCTAAAAAGCTGGGGCTGAGTCATACCGCTATCGCGAATAAGCTCAGGGAATACGGCATTAATAAGGCCACTGTAAAACTATAGAAAAACCGCCCGCCACGTCTGGTCGGGCATTGTGTGACCGACATCCCCGCCTGATGTGAATATTTCGTTACAGGTCTGCATGGCTTAACCATTAAGCTCTGCAGCCCTGTTTGACGATCCCACCTGTACAACCCTGCTTACATCGAAATTTACATCTGTTGTGCTAACACTTTTCAGCGTCGCCTGAATGGTGTCTAGTATAAATTAAACGATTAACTACAAGGATTCACATTCAATGAAGTTTGCGACTTATAAAAATGATACCCGCGATGGCAAGCTGATGCTGGTATCCAGAGATCTCAGTCGGGCCTGTGAAGTCTCTGATATCGCTAATACGCTGCAGCAACTTCTGGATAACTGGGCTGAGCTCGCACCACAGATGGAAAAGCGCTATCAGGCGCTGAACAATCAGGATGTCGACAGTGAACGTTTTGACCAGCGTCGCTGCGAGTCGCCGTTGCCCCGCGCCTACCAGTGGGCTGACGGCAGCGCCTATGTGAATCATGTTGAACTGGTGCGCAAGGCGCGGGGCGCTGAGATGCCTGAAAGCTTCTGGGAAGATCCTCTGATGTACCAGGGCGGCTCAGATGATTTTATTGGTCCCTGTGATGACGTTATTTTACCCAGTGATGATTGGGGCATTGATTTTGAGGGCGAAGTCGCCGTTATCACCGATGACGTACCCATGGCATGCACACCAGAACAGGCCGGTGAACGTATTCGTCTGCTGATGCTGGTAAACGATGTCTCATTGCGCGGACTTATTCCGGGAGAGCTGGCTAAAGGCTTTGGCTTTTTCCAGTCTAAGCCAGCTTCAAGCTTCTCGCCGGTAGCGGTTACTCCGGATGAGCTTGGCGATGCATGGAGCGAACACAAGGTTCACCTGCCATTACGTTCGATCTATAACGGTGCGCCGTTTGGCGAGCCGGAAGCCGGCGAAGACATGACCTTTAATTTCGCTCGCCTGGTAGCGCATGCGGCGAAGTCCAGAAATCTGGGCGCCGGTGCCATTATTGGCTCCGGAACGGTATCCAACAAGCAGGGGACCGATCATGGTTCGGCGATTGAAGAGGGTGGACGGGGCTATTCCTGTATTGCAGAAGTGCGGATGATTGAAACCATCCGTGATGGCAAGCCGTCAACGCCTTTCATGCAATTTGGCGATCGCATCAAAATTGAAATGCTGGACCGGGAAGGTAACAACATCTTCGGGACGATTGATCAACAGGTTAAGCCACTTAATTAAGTGGCCTTTAAAGCGGGAACCTTACGATGAGTATAAAGCTATACGGTTACTGGCGCTCTACGTCCACCTATCGGGTGCGTATAGCTTTAAACCTTAAGGGTATCGATTATTGTTACGTGCCGGTGCATTTACTGAAAGACGGTGGTGAGCAGCATACTGCAGACTTTAAGCGGATGAATCCGGCCGAACTTGTACCCTGTTTGGTTGATGAGGATGAAGATATCATTCTTAATCAGTCGCTGAGCATTATTGAGTATTTGGATGAACGTTACCAGACTGGCTGTCAGCTGTTACCTTCACATGCACTGGAGCGTGCGAGGGTGAGGGCGTTGTCGCTCGATATTGCGGCTGATATTCAGCCTTTGGGTAATCTGCGCGTGCTCAATCAGCTCAAGTCCAGATTCTCTGCCAGCCAGGAGGATGTCAACGCATGGGCCGCACACTGGATTGGTGAGGGGCTAAAAAGCATCGAGCAACGACTGGAAACACAGGCCGGCAAGTATTGCTTTGATTTTGACATTACCATGGCGGATGTGTGTCTGGTGCCACAGGTATACAATGCCAGGCGGTTTGGCCTGGATTTGTCGCGATACCCGCTGATTACAAAAATTGTAGAAAATTGTGAAGCACTGCCGGCATTCGAAAAAGCAAAACCGGAAAATCAGGTTGATGCCGTTGTTCAGTAAGGGCTGGGCGCGCTAAGGGCGCGCCCTTGTGGTTCTACTGATTTTTGATGGGTAACGCCGTGGTGTTTTTGACCTGTTTGAGTGCGAAGGTGGAGCTAATATGATCGACCAGTGGCAAATGTGTCAGACGGTGTTTTAGCAGGTACTCATACTCTTCAATACTTTCCACGATAACTTTAAGGAGATAATCCTTTTCACCGCTGGTGGTATGACACTCCACGATTTCATCAATCGACTGTACGGCATTTTCAAAGTCGGTTAACGAATCACCGTCGTGGTTCTTAAGCGTCACATAAATAAAAACAGACACCCCAAG
>CAZDUT010000259.1:0-3917 GCA_964508695.1 uncultured Alteromonas sp. | reverse complement strand
CATAACTAACGCGCTTACCGCCTTCGAGGTATTGTTTGATCACAGGATGGTGTTTGAGTTGCTGAAACTCATCGAAAGGACTTAAGTGTGGGTTCTCGTAATTTAAGTCGACAATCAGACCAACGAACACCTGGTTATCTTCAGCATGATACAGGTAGCTTCCGCCGGTCGCGTCATTTAACGGCCAGCCTGCGGTATGCACCACCAGTCCCGGTTGGTGTTTGGCCGGATCAATATCCCAGATTTCTTTAAAGCCGATGGCGTAATGCTGCGGCGATGCATTTTTATCAAGCTCAAACTTATCGATCAGCTCTTTACCCAGATGGCCACGACAGCCTTCGGCGAAGACAGTGTATTTTGCACGCAACTCCATGCCTGGCATATAGCCATCTTTTTGTTCGCCTGAGGCTGAGACACCCATATCGCCGGTAATCACACCCGCTACACTGCCATCGTCGTTGTAAATGATTTCAGATGCCGGGAAGCCAGGAAAAATCTCAACACCCAGTGATTCGGCCTGTTCAGCCAGCCAGCGGCAAACGTTACCCATCGACACGATGTAATTGCCATCATTATGCATGGTTTTCGGCGTGAGGCTGTTGGGCAGTTTTTTCGACGAGGCTTTGTCATTGAGCAGATAAATATCGTCACCGGTTACCGGTGTATTTAACGGTGCTCCTTTTTCTTTCCAATCCGGGAACAGTTCGTTAAGTGCTTTAGGTTCAAATACTGCGCCGCTGAGAATATGAGCACCGACTTCGGAGCCTTTCTCGACAACGCAAACCATTAGTTCCTGTTCTTTCTCATTGGCCATTTGCATTAATTTGCAGGCCGTTGATAATCCGGCCGGACCGGCTCCCACGATGACGACGTCAAAATCCATCGATTCTCGTTCCACTGGAGGCTCCTTATTTATCTGCATTTTATAGTGCACTATTGATGAAACAAATAATGCTGGGTGTCAAAAACATGTAAATTATTTGTCGCTGCGAAAGGTAATCCAGGTTGACGTTAACGTCAACAGTAAGTACATTGCTGCTTAAGTTTACGTTAACGTAAAGTCAGCGTCGTTCTAACATCCCGGTTAACACTGAGTTAAGCACAACAATGTGTTTTGGTTTACTCTTTTTTGCTGTGGGGTAATACGACACCGACGAATAAACGTATTGGAAAAGAATTCTCAGCACACGTGGTGACGCTGGCACCCTTGATGTCAATGATTGAGGTAACTATGAAAATACTTGTACCGGTCAAGCGAACGATTGACTACAACGTGAAAGTAAAAGTGAAGGGCGACAATTCCGCCGTGGATCTCACGAATGCCAAAATGGCGATTAACCCTTTCTGTGAGATTGCTGTCGAAGAAGCGGTTCGCCTAACAGAGAAGGGCATTGCGGACGAAGTGGTCGTTGTGTCGATTGGCCCTAAGAGCTGTCAGGAACAAATTCGTACTGCGCTGGCTCTTGGCGCTGATCGTGGTATTCAGGTCGAAACCGATGAGTCGCTTGACTCGCTGCAGATTGCCAAACTGCTGGCCAAAGTCGTGGAAGAAGAGTCACCGGAAATGGTGATCCTGGGTAAACAAAGTATTGACTCAGACAACAACCAGACCGGTCAGATGCTGGCGGCTCTGACTGGCATGCCACAGGGCACGTTTGCATCAGAGGTTGAGGTCAGCGACGGCAAAGTTAAAGTCACCCGTGAAATTGACGGCGGACTACAGACGGTGGAACTGACACTGCCCGCTGTGATCACTACCGACCTGCGTTTGAACGAGCCACGCTATGCGTCGCTGCCGAACATTATGAAAGCCAAGCGTAAACCACTGGATGTTAAGCCGGCTACCGACTATGGGGTATCGCTTGAGTCACACGTAAAAGTACTGAAAGTGACGCCGCCACCTGAAAGGAAAGGTGGTATTAAGGTCGCAAATGTAGATGAGTTGGTCGACAAACTGAAAAACGAAGCAAAGGTGATTTCATGAGCATTCTGGTATACGCGGAACACGATACGGAAACCCTGAAGCCGGAAACTGCAAAGGTTGTTCATGCAGCAAGCCAGATGGGTGATGATATCCATTTGCTGGTTGCCGGTGAAAACTGCCAGGCGATTGCAGAGCAAGCCGCCAAGCTGAGCCATGTAGCTAAAGTGCTGGTTGCAGACAATGCTGCCTACGGTCATCAACTGGCCGAGAACACGGCTGACTTGTTGGTCGAGCTGGCATCAGGCTACACACACATTGTGGCCGGTGCGACCACCACCGGAAAGAACTTCATGCCACGCGTTGCCGCGCTGCTCGATGTTGCACAAATTTCGGATATTATCGGTGTTGAATCAGAAGATACCTTTGTTCGCCCTATCTATGCGGGCAATGCTATCGCGACCGTGCAGACAGCGGATAAAGTGAAGGTCGTGACAGTGCGCGCTGCATCTTTTGATGCGGTTGATGACAGTGGCAGTGCCGCGATTGAAGCTGTTGATGTGGTAAAAACGTCTGAAAAATCTGCATTTGTCACAGAGTCACTGACAGAGTCTGAGCGTCCTGAGCTGACCGCGGCAGATATCGTTATTTCTGGTGGCCGGGGAATGCAAAATGGCGAGAATTTCTCGCTGCTGGAAGGCATTGCCGATAAGCTTGGTGCTGCAATCGGTGCATCGCGTGCTGCTGTTGATGCAGGATTCGTTGCCAACGATATGCAGGTAGGTCAAACCGGTAAAATTGTCGCACCACAACTGTACATCGCAGTTGGGATTTCAGGTGCTATCCAGCACCTTGCAGGCATGAAAGACTCCAAGGTGATTGTGGCGATCAACAAAGATGAAGAAGCGCCGATATTCCAGGTGGCGGACTACGGCTTAGTTGCCGACTTGTTTGACGCGCTGCCGGAGCTTGAAAGCAAGCTCTGATACGAGTGAATAAAACAGGCCGCTTCAGCGGCCTGTTTTATTATAGCCTTACCACTGAATTTTCTTCCATACTGACCGGCGACGGTACATAGCTGTCTGCCTGCCAATCATTTTCCCACGTCGAACCATTCAAAAAATAGCGGAACTGAAACGTTTGTCCTACAGGCAAACTCAGGGTTTGTGTAAAGTCGCCATTTTTTAGTCTTTTCATGGGCAGCGCGTGCGTGTCCCACCCATTAAAATCACCCACCAGGTGCGCATTGGCAGCCTTGTGTGATTCGGTGGCACGAAGCCGGAATGTGACTTTACATTCTGGTTTGGATTTCAGGTATTGTTTTTTAATACTCATGGTATGCCTCTGAAGCAAAAAAATATGGCGGTTGAAACAAGTATGGTTACCGGTGCTTGCCTGACTGCATAGCGGGTAGCCACCCTCAGCCTAATCATCCACCGAAAGCGGTTAATTTTCAATCAGTCTCTGGTCTAAGCAGTCGGTGAATTCAGGAAACATTTGTCGTGAACTGTTCATACTTTCTAACAAACTTGTAAAGACAGGCTGTTGATAAAGGCGTTACACTTAATAATATAAGTAAAACAAAAATAGGCCGTTTTCGTGCAAGGCGAAAAGACCGGCAAAGGGATGCTGAATGAAACAATCGTTATGGGTGAAAGGGGGCTTGCCCCTTATCGTACTTGTTGTCGCCATTATCGCAGCGGGTGCCATGATCTCCTCGCGTAAACCACCAGAGCAACGTCCGGTTGAAGACAAAGCGTTTTTGGTTGATGCCAAACCTGTGACCAGTGAGTCGGTGCAATTTAGTGTTTCATCACAAGGTAATGTGCTGCCGCAACATCAGACAAAACTCAGTGCGCAGGTAGGCGGCCGGGTGATGTCATTGTCGGACAATTTTGTGGTTGGCGGCATGTTTGAAAAAGGCGATGTGCTGGTTACGCTTGAGCAGTCTGACTACGAGACTGAAATGCGTCTTGCTGAGGCAGAGCTGGCACAG
>CAZDUT010000258.1:0-3932 GCA_964508695.1 uncultured Alteromonas sp. | reverse complement strand
AGACACCGTGATAACACTTTCTCCGCCCTGTCATTCCGATTTGTAGCTCATTGAAAAAACGAAAGAAAAATTATTTATTCCCACAATATTTGAATGTGGCAAAGGGTTTGCTGAAGGGGGCGGGTAATGTCGTTAAAACAGGAGAGAAGTAATGAAAAAAACGACCACACTGCTTGGTATCACGCTACTGGCAACCCTGCCTCTGGACGCACTCGCCGCCAGCCCTAGCTGGACCTATGTTGAGGGCGGTTATACCCGACTTGATGCCGATAACAGTGGTTTTGATCCTGATGGTCTGGTGATTTCCGGCACCCATCTGGTCGCCAAAGATATTTACATCACCGGCGATTACCGTATGACTGAAGAAGGACGGTATGACCTCAATACCCTGACGTTGGGCGGCGGTTACCGGCTGGGAATAAACAGCACCACCGATGCGTACTTCGGTGCCAACTTTGAAGAACTGGACATGCCAGGCAATACTGAGCGCGGTTACAGTATCAACGCAGGACTGCGTACGATGTTATCACCGCAACTGGAACTCACCGGAGAGCTGGGTTATTACGATGTTACTGACGGTGAAGCCACCATGAAAGTGGCGGCAAATTATTACTTTAACCGTCACTGGGCCGTGGGTGCCAGCTTTGAAAAAATTGACGAGCTGGATGTTATGGCGCTCACCGCCAGATACCGCTTCTAGGGAAACACGGCGCGGGTGGCTTAGTCACCCGCATCTTCAGGTGTGACCTCTTCCGGCTTGCGGATGTCGACACTTTCATGCAACTCAGACCATACCAGTACCGCCTCGCCACTTTTCAGTCGGGTAATCACCTGCTCCACTTTGGTTTCAAACGCCACTTCCTGATCGCCGTAATCGGTCCCCTCCCGCAATACAAACGACTCGGCGATACTGTGCAGTGTTTCCGGTGAGAGGGCATCAAGCGGAATGATCATGAGTACTCCTTATAAGTCGTCTCTGGTGCACTGGGCAAATAGCTATCAATAAACGTTGTGACCCGCTGATGTAACCAGGTTGTGGGACGAAAGATCGTTCCCTGCATAAAACCAACGTGTCCGCCACGTTCGCTAAGCTCAATTTCCACCGGCTTGGCCAGATCGGTTTCATCCGGAATAATCAGGTGGTTCATGAACGGATCATCAATACTGTGCAGCACCAGAGTAGGACAATGAATAGCGCTCAGATAATGAAAAGAACTGCATTTTTCGTAATAGTCCTGGGCACCGTCAAAGCCATGCAGAGGGGCCGTGACCTGCTCATCAAAGGTCATGAAGCTGTCAATTTTATCAACCTCTTCAAGGCTAAGCTGAAGGTGGTGGCGGTAATCAATACGGGCCATTTTCTTTTTCAGGGTATGCTTCATGCTTTTTAACAGGTAGTTCTGGTAAACCCGCGAAAACCCCTGGTTAATCGACCGGGCACACTCTGCCAGCTTAAACGGTGGTGAAATTGCGACGGCAGCTTTCAGCCACTTTTGCGCCGGATTCTCGCCCAGCAGTTTCAACAGCATGTTGGCACCCAGTGAGAACCCGACCGCCACTTTGGGAAGATCAGGAAAGACTTTTTCCAGATGATCGAGAAAGTAACAGGGGTCGCCGGTTTCCCCGCTGTGGTAGGCGCGAGGCTTATTGTTGGCTTCACCCGAGCAGCTTCTGAAGTGCATCATTACCACCTGCCAGCCATTCTTTGACAGTGACGCCATCATGTCACCGGCATAGTGGGAACGGATACTGCCTTCCAGGCCATGAAACATGGCAACAATACCGGTGGCTTTGTCCGGTTTGGGTCCGTAAGCCACATCGACAAAGTCTTCATCCGGCAGCGTCAGGCGCTCCATGCGATATGATACCGGCAGACGGCGTTGGATAAACCGCGGCCAGATAGTCTGGACATGACGGTTTCGCGCCCACCAGGGCGCTTTAAACTCACTGGTTCTGATGGTTCCGTGGGAACGGTTTCGCTCGCTCATACTATTTAGACTATCGCGGTAACTGGTTGATGATGGTGCGGACATGCTGACGCGCAGTGCTATCGTCACGCAGGCAATAGCAGTGAATAAAGGCCGCAACGCTGGCGTTCAGTATACCCGCTCCGGCGGTTTCGGGAAGTCGGGTAAGCTCAAGCTGATTAAAGGTTTTCAGCATTTTGCGTTGTTGCAGGCGCTCAATATCCAGTTCAGTATTTTTCTTCTTCTGGTATTCCTGTTCACTACCGCCGTTATTGGGGTGGGCAGCACGGCGTTCCTTACGGCGTTCGTTCAGTGTCGGCTCCATTTCGTCAGCCGCCGCCTTCAACGCCTCAAATTGTGCAAGGTCCACAATGACGCGGTTATCCAGACACCAGCACAGCAGCATCAGCATGTTAACGTTGACGCCGTGGTTATCCTGCAGCGAAAGCGCATGCATCGCGGTGTCACTGTGGGTGTAACAATTAAAGCTATACTGCCAGAACGCCTTTTCACTCAACTCAGGCTTGCTCATCAAACTCCTCCCTTGCCACTTCCAGGGCTTCCTGTTGCTCCAACCACGCCGCCTCTTCGTCTTCAAGACTGGCATTCAGTGTTTTCTGATCATCCAGCAGTGCCATCAGGCGGGATTTATTGGCCTCATCATAAATACTGCTGTCTGCCAGTCCTGCTTCAACCTCCCTTAACCTGGAGGTCAGCGTATCAATGGTCTTTTCGTGCTTCTCCAGTGCCTGGCGAATGGGTGAGACCTTCTTACGAAACTCAGCCTCACGTCGCTTTTGTTCTTTGCGATCGGTTTTCGCTGACGCCGGTTGCGGCTCTGCATTTTCCTGTGCCGCCGGCGCACTCTGTTGTTTTAAAATCCATTCACGATAATCGTCGAGATCGCCATTAAACGGCCCGACCTGCCCGGCATCAACCAGATAAAAGTCCTCACACACGGCTGACAGCAAAAAGCGATCGTGGGATACCAGCACCATTGCACCGGTGAAGCCCTGTAATGCGATATTCAGTGCATGGCGCATTTCCAGATCCAGATGGTTGGTCGGTTCATCGAGCAACAACAAGTTAGGCTGTTGATAAACGATCAGCGCCAGTACCAGCCGCGCTTTTTCACCGCCGGACATCGGCGCTACCTGTGACAATGCCTCATCACCATGAAAACCAAAACCACCCAGGTAGTCTCGCAGCTGCTGCTCGGTAGCCCGGCTGTCCAAGCGTTGCAGGTGCAACAGGGCCGATGCCTGAGGATCAAGCGTTTCCAGCTGATGCTGTGCAAAATAGCCGACCTTCAGCCCTTTCGCCGTGGTGAACGTCCCCTGCATGGGGGCGTGCTCCCCGGCTAACAGTTTTATCAGGGTCGACTTACCCTGACCATTACGTCCCAACAACCCAATGCGGCTACCTGGTACCAGATTAAGCTTCACCTGACTTAATACAATATGGCTGCCATAACCAAGCTGGACATGCTCCATTTGCACCAGTGGATTGGGCAGGGCGTGAGGCTCGGCAAAGGAAAAACTAAAGGGGCTGGCAGCATGTGCTGGCATCAGATTTTCCATTTTTTCCAGTTGCTTAATACGGCTTTGTGCCTGTTTGGCTTTACTGGCTTTGGCCTTAAAGCGGGTAATAAATGATTCGAGATGCGCAACTTTTGCCTGCTGTTTCTCGTATTCGATATTCTGCAGACGCTCCCGCTCTGCCTTCTGGGTTTCAAATGCCGAATAGTTACCGGTGTAATGAATGAGCTTTTGCTGCTCAACACTTAAAATGCCTGATACCGTGCTGTCGATAAACGCTTTATCGTGGGAAATCAGCAGCAGGGTACCGGCATAGCGCTGCAACCACTTTTCCAGCCAAATTACCGCATCTAAATCCAGGTGGTTGGTAGGTTCGTCGAGCAGGAGTAAATCCGATGGGCATAGCAGCGCCTGCGCCAGGTTCAGG
>CAZDUT010000257.1:0-3958 GCA_964508695.1 uncultured Alteromonas sp. | reverse complement strand
TTATGATCGTCGTTTGGATCTTTGGGCAACAGCAATACCTGCAACTCAGTTTCAAGACGTTCGATGTCAGCCTGGGCGTCTTTCATTTCTTCCTGCGCCATTTCACGCATTTCGGCGTCATCTTCTTGCAGCATTTCCTGCGCAGAAGCCAGGTTTTCCTGTGCCTGCCTGTAAGCATTAAAGCCCTGGATCACATCTTCAAGCTGACTGAACTCTTTTGACAGATTACGAAAACGGTTTTGATCACCAATAACTTCCGGATCACCCAGTAACGCCTGAACTTCCTCGAAGCGTTCAACCAGGTTTTCAAGTTTTCTGATTACTGACTCTTTCATAATTACGTGTTCTACCTTTTATTCTTATCGTCAGGGCTGTCGCCTGACAGGGCCAGTGCATCACTAAGCCACTGTGATTTTGCCGGGTTATCGTCTGCGGCGGCTTCGCGCAACGCGCGTGTGGGCGCGTGCAGCAGGGCATTGGTAAGTTTGTAGGCCAGTTCTTCAATCACCTGGTCCTGATCTTTGCCCTCATTAAGTTGGTTTTTGGCTTTTTCCACCAGTTCATCACGTACCTGTGTGCCACGCTTTCTGAACTCACGGACCAGATCTACCGATTGCTGGGCCTGTCGCCAGTTTAAGAAGTCAGACACCTGCGCGGCGATCAGTTTCTCCGCTTCAAACGCGGCCTGCTCACGGTTAGCCAGGTTTTGCTCAACAATATGCTGTAAATCATCAACGGTATACAGATACGCATCGCCCAGTTCATTGACTTCAGCTTCGATGTCCCGCGGTACTGCAAGGTCAACCAAAAACATGGGCATATTTCTGCGCGACCGCAAAGCTTTCTCAACCATACCTTTACCGATTAATGGTAACTGACTGGCTGTCGAGCTGATAACGATGTCAAAGTCTTTTAAATGCTCGGGCAGTTGCGCCAGCGTGTAGACCTCGGCGTCGAGCCGCTGCGCGAGGTCGGCAGCGCGGGCCACGGTGCGGTTAGCCACGGCAAGGCGCTCTACGCCCTGCTCCTTGAGATGCTGGGCAACCAGTTCAATAGTTTCCCCTGCCCCTACCAGCAGGACCGAGCGTTTTGGCAACTCAGCAAAGATATGGCGGGCCAGCTGAACGGCAGCATAAGCCACAGAAACGGCATTCGCGCCGATATCCGTTTCACTTCGCACCCGTTTGGCCACAGAAAAGGTGTGCTGAAATAACTTGTCGAACTCGGTGCTGACCATGCCGGAGCGTCTGGCATCGCTGAACGCCTGCTTGACCTGGCCAAGAATTTGCGGCTCGCCTAAAATCAGAGAGTCGAGCCCGCTGGCCACCCGCATTATATGGGCAATAGCGTCGTTCTGGGTGAAAACATAACTGTTTTTAATTATTTCTTCGTCAGTAATCTGATGAAAGCCTGATAACCAGTTAAGCAGTGTTTGCGCACAATCGCTTTCAGCGTTGACATATAATTCAGTGCGGTTGCAGGTGGACACAATCACAGACTCGGACACGCCATCGAGCGCCTTCAGCGATGCCAGTGCCTGCACCAGAGAATCCGGTGTAAAGGCCACTTTTTCGCGAAGCGCTACTGGTGCGGTTTTATGGTTAATGCCGAGGGCGAGTAAGGTCATGCAAATCTGTGCTGGCAACGTCGGAGCGGCATTGTACGAAAATCCCAAAATGATTGAAAGTGCTCACGAATCTGTGTGAGCATACAGCCTTTACAATTACTGTCTGTATCGCCATGCCTTTTCGCTTACTTTTCCTCGGTCTCGCAAGCCTGTTATTGGGTGCTTGCTCGACACTGCCAGATGGTCCCGAGCGGGCGGTAAACCTGCCTGCGCAGCTAAACGCCCTGGACGAGATAGACCACTGGAGCCTGCGCGGAAAGATGGCTATCCGCAATCAGCAGGAAGCCGTTAGCGCCACCCTTATTTGGAAAAACGATGACGATAAGTTTCATTTTCGATTAACTAACCTGCTGGGGATCACACTGGCCGACCTGCGTGTCGATAACCAGGGCGCCACTCTGGTCGCAGACGGCGAAACCTATCATGACACTGATGCCGGACGACTGGTGGAAGAAGTTACCGGCCTGCCTATCCCATTAAATGACTTGTTAGTTTGGATCAAGGGGCTGCCACAGCCAGGCGATCGCTATGAACTTAACGACAAAGGCCTGGTCAGCGCGCTGTGGCCTGCATGCGATACGTGTAATGGCTGGCAAGTAAGTTATGCCAATTTTGGCGAAGAAACCGTTTCCAACGCGTCGGTATGGTTACCTCACAATATTGTGATGACGCGGGCACAGCAACCTGACATTTTACTTAAAATTCGAATTACCCAATGGACTCTGAAGCAATAAACGACTGGTGGCCCTGCCCCGCTAAACTTAACCTGTTTCTGCACATTCTTGGACGCCAGGATAATGGCTACCATCAATTGCAGTCGGTTTTTCAATTACTCGATACCGGTGACCGCCTGGCATTTACGGTAACAGCCGACAACATGATTCGCCTGGAGACAGACATTGCCGGTGTCGCTCACGATGACAACCTGGTTGTGCGCGCAGCACGACTCTTGCAGCCTTTCGCCGCAAAGCCGTCCGGTGTGCGCATGGTGTTAGACAAACGGCTGCCAATGGGCGGCGGTATTGGTGGTGGCTCCTCGAACGCGGCCACCACACTGGTTGCCCTTAATCACCTATGGCGCTGTAATTTGGACACAGACAAACTGGCGGAGCTGGGCCTCACTCTGGGCGCCGATGTCCCCATTTTTGTAAGGGGGCATACCGCGTTTGCCAACGGCGTCGGTGAAGATTTGCGTCCTATGACCCTGCCGGAGTGCTGGTACCTGGTCGTCAATCCCGGCGTTCATGTCAGTACCGCGGAGGTGTTTTCACTGAGCGATTTACCCAGAAGCACGCCACCAATGACCTGGCAGCAATATTCCTTTGATTCAACGCATAATGACTGTCAGCAAATTGTCTGTGATCGCTATCCCGAAGTTGCAAAATTATTACACTGGTTGGTACACTACGCACCGTCGCGGATGACGGGCACAGGCGCGTGTGTTTTCGCCACGTTTAGTGATCAGAACGAAGCCAGCAGGGTTCAGGCAGAGTTGCCCGCCGGATGGACGAGTTTTGTTGCTAAGGGGGTTAACCGCTCGCCATTACAACAAAAATTACAAAACGTGAACGCATCATCGGACATGAATTAAAATTGGGGTATAGCCAAGTTGGTAAGGCAGCGGGTTTTGATCCCGTCATTCGCAGGTTCGAGTCCTGCTACCCCAGCCACCTCTTTTAGCAAAGCACTGAGGAATCACTTGTGCCAGATATGAAGCTCTTTGCAGGTAACGCCGTCCCAGAACTTGCCCAGAAAGTTGCCGACCGTCTTTATACCAAGCTGGGTAATGCCAGCGTGGGCCGTTTTAGTGACGGAGAAATCAGCGTCGAAATTCATGAAAACGTCCGTGGCTCGGACGTTTTTATTATCCAGTCCACCTGCGCGCCGACCAACGACAACCTGATGGAGCTCATTGTGATGATCGATGCGCTTCGCCGCGCGTCGGCCGGGCGTATCACTGCGGTTATGCCGTATTTTGGCTATGCGCGACAGGATCGCCGCGTACGTTCAGCACGGGTACCAATTACTGCTAAAGTGGTTGCTGACTTCCTGTCAAATGTGGGGGTCGACCGGGTACTGACTATCGACCTGCATGCTGAACAGATTCAGGGTTTCTTCGACGTACCCGTTGATAATGCTTTCGGAACACCTATTCTGCTAGCCGATATGATGCAGCGTGACTTCGCTGATCCGGTTGTAGTATCGCCGGATATTGGCGGCGTTGTCCGTGCCCGCGCAACGGCCAAGCTGTTGAACGAAACCGACCTGGCTATCATCGATAAACGTCGACCGAAAGCCAACGTGGCGCAGGTGATGAATATTATCGGGGAT
>CAZDUT010000256.1:0-3965 GCA_964508695.1 uncultured Alteromonas sp. | reverse complement strand
ATATCTGGGTACGTTAACTGTAGGGGAGTGAGCTTGCCTTGGTCACCTCGCTGTGGTGCTATACAGCAAGGTGACTGAATTACAGGAAAAATAGTATGCTACGGTGGCTTGTTACCCTCATTGTTACAGTAAGCTGGCAGGCACATGCCGGATTGGAAGAATTTAAAACGGGACCGGTGTTTAACGGCTTTGGCAAGCATGCTGATGTACCGGGTGTCAGCCTGGATGCATCGACACGCCTAAAAGTTGCATTTGATGCGATTTCAGCGGCGAAGGTGGGCGAGATGAACCATCAGTTCGACTCTCTGGCCCGTTTTATCAATATGCATGTTGCCAGCGGCGTACCGCAGGAAAACATCCGATTAGCGCTGGTGGTACATGGCGGGGCGGCGCTGGATGTGCTGAACGCAAAAGCGTATAAGCAAAAGCAGGGCGGTGAAAACGCGAATATCGCGCTGGTCAGGGCGCTGTTGGATAATGGCGTAAAAGTCATTATGTGTGGTCAGTCCTTTATGGGACACGGCCTGAGCCGGGACATGCTCATCCAGGGCGTCGAACTTGAACTATCTGCAATGACAGCGCATGCTCTCTTGCAGCAACAGGGCTATACCCTCAACCCTTTCTAATATTTCGTTTTTTGGTCTTGCGCCTGCGGCGTAAGGCTGGCTACACTAGCGCGCTTTATCGTCCGGTGCCTCTGTCACCGGATCGCATGCATTGACTCTATCCGGACGCAAACATGGGAATACTGGCAGCTTTAGGAACGGCCTTGTGCTGGGCAATCGCCGCACGCTTATTTCGTGGCAGCGGTCAGGTTTTCACGCCACTTGCCATGAACTTCTGGAAGGGCGCTATCTCAGTAGCTTTACTGCTTATCATCACCTGGTGGGTGACGCCTTCCCAGTCGGTAACTACAGAAACCCTGGTGTGGCTGTTAGTCAGCGGCGTGATAGGCATTGGCATTGGCGATACCTTTTTCTTTAAAGCGCTGACGAGCATTGGTGATAGTCAGGCTGTGTTGGTGGCAGAGACGCTTGCGCCAATCTTTACGGCCTTGCTGGCCATGGCCTGGATTGAAGAATGGATCACTTGGCAACAGTGGCTGGGCGTAGGGATTATCCTGTTCTCCGTTGACATGGTGATCAAAAGTAACAAGCGCAGTGCGACACATATTGTTGCGTCACGCGGTTACCTGTTTGGCGTCGGCGCGGCGGTGTGTCAGGCTATCGGTGCGGTGATTAGCCGCGATATTCTGGCAACCGGTGATATTGATGCAGCTAACGCTGCCATGTACCGCCTGATTGGTGGACTGGCGCTGGTTATGGTGCTTATTGGAGCGACCCGTACGCCAGTCATGCCAAGAAAATCGGCTTCTCCACAGGGAACAGGCAGCAAACTCTGGCTGACCTTTTTACTGGCAACGTTGCTGGGCACCACCGCTGCCATCTTTTTGCAGATGTTGGCCTTCGCCCATGCCAAAGCCGCGGTTGTGCAAACACTGATTGCCACCAGTGCCATCATGAGCCTGGGGGTAGCCTGGGTATTGGGCGAAAAGGCGAATTGGCGCACGCTGGTATTTTCGTTTTTGGCGTTAGTCGGCGTGGCAGTACTGGTTTCTACCGGCAACGGTGCGCTGCACGCCTAGCGTTGTTACCCCAAGTGCGCGCGACGCCTGCGCGATAATCTCCACCAGGATAAGAACTTATCTTTAGTTAAGCCTGTAATGACTAACAGTGGTGAAGTGTCTGTTCGCTTTGCTGTGTCGTGCAGAGAGTGCCTGCTGCCGGCGCAAACGGGCTGAGTGTCGCTACACTGCCCCGGGTCTTGGAAAAGGAGCAAACTGATGGGCATGGTAATTGAAATTCTGGTGGGAGCCGGACTGGTCATTCTGATTGTTTGTGTGGCTGCAGTGATGATGGCCCGCAAGCGGCGGGATCGCGACGACTGACGCCAGCGATTTCATTGGTTATTCACCTTCATACAGCCAATGCTCAGTAGCCCTTCGCGCAGGCTTACAGCTGTTCTCCTTCAAAATAAAACCGACTTGCCTCGCCAGCGTCCGCTGCCATTGTGTCGCATTGACAGCGCACACTAAAGCCCGCCAAGGTCCGCTGTATACAAACATTTTGCTTAACATGCTGGTTGCCAGTCATTATAACCATCTGACATAAAAGTAAAATTATCTGTCTGCTACATGGAAGTATGCCGCAGGAAACGCTATTGTAATGTGGATAAAGCAGGAGAAGTACGATGTTTAAGTTTCTGAGCAATAAATATATAAAAGCAAAGTTCCGACGTAAAAACTTACGTATTATCGAGAATATTTCTGCAGACCAGTTTGAAGCCACATTAGCGTCCCACTACGATCAGGGCTGGGAAATGACCGATAACTTCAAATCTTTTAACAAAGATCGCGAACGGTGGCGCTGCAAGCTGAGAAAGGGAACCTGCACACTTCATTGTGTATGGGATAAAAGAGTGAATGGGTATATCGCAGGCCCGCAACGGGTTGTCGACCCGTTAGGACACACGCTCGGCAAAGATGTGCAAGAGTACCCGACAATGCAGTAAGAGGGCGCTGTATAAGCATCGTGCCAGTGTCCGGCAGGTTTACCCAACCTTTATACGAAGATCGGTGAGATTAGCATGAAGCAACAGGGACGTATCTCAAAATGGAATGATGACAAAGGCTTTGGTTTTGTCGAGCCTGAGGGCGGAGGACAGCGGGCGTTTGTGCATATTAGTGCGTTTACCAACAGGCGCCGGCGTCCGGTAGAGGGTGACACACTTGTTTATCAGCCGGTCAGGCATTCTGATGGTCATCATCGGGCAAAAGAAATAACATTTGCTGATGAGCGGCGAGCACCAAAAAAGAGGGTCTCCGGCGTATCTGTTCAGGCGCAACTCGTCGGGGTCTTGTTTTGTGGGGTTGTCATAACCGCCTGCCTGAACGGGCTACTCCCTCTCCCTGTATTAACCGTGTACGGGGGCGTAAGTGTTTTCACGTTTGGCGTTTATGCCGTGGATAAGTCGGCTTCAAAGAGGCGTGCCCGCCGCACGCCTGAGCGTACGCTGCATATACTCGGTGTAATGGGCGGCTGGCCAGGCGCGCTTTGTGCCAGGCATTGGTTGCGGCATAAATCTACCAAGCGCGCCTTCGTCAGAACATTCTGGATAACGGTTACGATTAATGTGACAGTGCTGGTTTGGCTGTCAGGGCCGGGTTACCACTGGCTGCCTGTCTAACCAAAATACATAACCGGTGAATACCATGTCAAAAGTAGCCCTGATGGTTGATGTACAGAATGTGTACTACACCACACGCCACGCCTACCGCCGGAACTTCGATTATAATGCGTTCTGGCGTCGTGCGACACGAGAGCGTGATGTTGTGCAGGCCATTGCTTACGCGACGGATCGCGGCGATAAAAAGCAGCAGGAGTTTCAGAATATATTGCGGGCGATTGGGTTTGAGGTGAAGCTGAAACCCTTTATCCAGCGCGCAGATGGTTCGGCCAAAGGCGACTGGGACGTGGGGATCACCATCGACGCGCTCGACGCAGCGAAACAAGCCGACATCATTGTGCTGGTTTCCGGTGATGGCGATTTCGATTTACTGGCGAAAAGGCTGCGCGAGGAAGGTAAGCGTGTGGAAGTGTATGGTGTGCCTGTGCTCACCGCATCGTCACTGATGCAGGCGGCCAGCGAGTTTGTGGCCATTGATGACGCGTTGCTGCTACGCTAACAATACCGACCCTGAAGGTGCGTGGCAGAACCGGTCACGACAGACTCAAAGGACAACGTTTATGGGATTGCACACATCTGATGATGTAAACGCCATGGCGCACTACCATCGCATCACCAAAATTCAAAATCTTGAATTGCGCATTCGCAAACTGAGGTGGGCTCCTGAAATATTCTTAGGGTTATTCCTGGCGTACGCGGCATTGCTGGCTCTGACCTTC
>CAZDUT010000255.1:0-4000 GCA_964508695.1 uncultured Alteromonas sp. | reverse complement strand
TGCCTTTGTCAGAATTCACCATGGCAATGGGTGGGCGGTTAGCGTAAACCGCATTGATGTCTTTCTGAATTTCAGAACGCTGTGACTCCGGCAATGATGCGATTTTGTCGTATACACTGCCCAGGCCGTTGTTCGGGTTCACACCAATTTCGTTGAACAAATCCCCCCACTTATCAAACAATTCTTTATAGAACACTTTGACACAGTGACCGAATACGATGGGGTGTGACACCTTCATCATGGTCGCTTTAACGTGCAGTGAGAACAGTACGCCGGTGTTTTTTGCATCTTCAATTTGCTCTTCAAAAAAGCTGCACAGCGCTTTTTTGCTCATAAACATGGCATCTATGACTTCACCGGCCAGCAGATCAACACGGGGTTTGAGCGTCTTCTTGTTGCCTGCGCTATCGATAAACTCAATGCTTACATGACCGTCTTTTTCAACCGTCAGTGACTTCTCACCTGAGTAAAAGTCACCGCCACGCATGTGGGCAACGTGCGAGCGTGATGCCTGACTCCACTCACCCATCGAGTGGGGGTATTTTTTAGCAAAGTTTTTCACTGCTGTTGGCGCACGACGATCAGAGTTACCTTCACGCAATACAGGGTTTACCGCACTGCCCAGGACCTTGCCGTAGCGCTCACGAATGTCTTTTTCTTCGTCAGTTTTAGGAGCTTCCGGGAACGCGGGAACATTAAAACCCTGTGCGTTCAGCTCTTTAATTGTTGCGCGTAACTGAGGAATAGAAGCACTGATGTTTGGCAGTTTAATGATATTGGCGTTGGGATCCTGCGTCAGCTCACCTAACTGCGCCAGGGCGTCCGGTACACGCTGGCTCTCTTCCAGGTAATCTGGGAAGTTTGCCAGAACCCGTGCAGCCAGAGAGATATCACTCAACTCGATGTCGATGTCAGCAGCGGCTGCGAATTTCTCAACAATAGGAAGTAGCGAGTAGGTCGCCAGCATCGGCGCTTCATCTGTTTTGGTGTAAATGATTTTCGACTTGGCTTTGGTCATTATATACCTCAATGTTGTCGGTCTCGGTGTACCGGTATTAGTCCATTTGGATATGCCGGCAGATCCCAGAAATGCCAGCGGGCGCAGCGAGAATCCTCCTGCGCCGGTACGTGTTTGGTGCTGTGCGTTTTGCAGCAGTCAGTCAGCAGCAACTGCTGCGGCTGACTGTCGTTTTCCACAAAATTTGCTACACTGCGGCAGCCTTTACGACCGCGCATGCGCATCAGGACGCCAGCGAGAATTTACCGCGTCCATTAGTATAGGGTCGAATAAAGTAGTTACAAGTCATACCATTGGCGTACGCCGACAGATCAACCAATATTGCGTCAATTGGTCGTTTTGCGTACTAAAAAATGCACACATTTACATCCTCCGGAGCAGCCATGAGTGAGTCATCCCAGGTAATTTTGTTCAATAAGCCCTATCAGGTGCTCTCGCAGTTTACCGATGCCGAAGGCCGTGCCACGCTCAAAGACTTCATCGATGTGCCTGATGTCTATGCCGCCGGTCGGTTGGACAGGGACTCCGAAGGCCTTCTGGTACTCACCAATGACGGTAAGCTGCAACATAAGCTTGCTCACCCGAACGCGAAAACCAGCAAGACCTACTGGGTTCAGGTAGAAGGCGAGCCCAGTGACGCTGCACTGGATGCCCTGCGTCAGGGCGTTGAATTAAAAGATGGCATGACCCGACCGGCAAAAGTCACACGCATGGGTGCGCCTGACGTGTGGCCCCGAAACCCGCCAGTTCGTTTCCGAAAGGCTATTCCCACCAGCTGGTTGTCGGTGACCATCAGTGAAGGCCGAAATCGCCAGGTACGCCGCATGACAGCGCACGTCGGTCACCCTACCTTACGCCTTATTCGCTACCGCGTTGGCAACTGGACCATTGACGGGATCCAAAACGGCGATTATTTGAGCCTAAACCTGTAGCGTTACACCTCCCTTATCGCATGCAGTACAGCCTTACTGCTGTGCGCTGCAGCCACTCAATGTCTGAACCTGGATGCCAGGCACAGTGACTCTGACGAACCGGTGATAACTCATCAGCGAATGGACCGTGAACATTTGGGATTATTCTGGTAAAATCCGCGACCCTAAATTTCAGCAAAGTGAGTGATTGTTAAACGGTGTCTGCAGAATCTCATCCGGAAACCAAAAAAGTCATCGTCGGCATGTCCGGCGGCGTTGATTCATCTGTCTCAGCCTACCTGCTAAAACAGCAGGGGTATCAGGTTGAAGGCCTGTTTATGAAAAACTGGGAAGAAGATGATAATGACGACTACTGCGCGGCGGCAGAAGATATTGAAGACGCGCAGGCCGTTGCGGACAAGCTGGGTATTGAACTTCACACCATCAACTTTGCTGCCGAGTACTGGGACAACGTGTTTGAATACTTCCTGGCTGAGTACAAGGCCGGCCGCACGCCGAACCCCGATATCATGTGTAACAAGGAAATTAAGTTTAAGGCGTTCTTAGAATTTGCCGCCGAGGACCTGGGTGCCGATTACATTGCCACCGGCCATTATGTACAGCGCCGGTATCAGGATGGCCACTGGCAGATGCTCCGGGGCCTTGATAATAACAAGGATCAGAGTTCCTTCCTGTACACGCTGGACGAAGATCAGGTGGGCAAAACCCTGTTCCCGGTGGGCGATATTGAAAAGCCGCGGGTGCGGGAAATCGCCCTTGAGCAAGGACTGGTTACCCATGATAAGAAAGACTCTACCGGCATTTGCTTCATTGGCGAGCGAAAGTTCAAGGACTTTCTGTCGCAGTATTTGCCCGCCCAGCCCGGCATCATTGAAACCACGGAAGGCGAAGAAATTGGTCGTCATGACGGCTTGATGTATCACACGCTTGGTCAGCGTAAAGGGCTGCAAATTGGCGGATTGAAAGAGCACGGCGATGATCCCTGGTACGTGGTTGAAAAAGACGTCGCACGCAATGTGCTTATTGTGGGCCAGGGGGCTGACCACCCACGCTTGTATTCCGATGGTCTGATTGCCAATCAAATTCACTGGGTAAACCGGACGCCGCTTACCGAAGCAACCCGTGCAGTGGTAAAAACCCGCTATCGCCAGGCAGATATTCCATGCCTCATCACCCCGGTCGGTGACGATGTGGTGAGGGTCGATTTTGACTCGCCACAAAAAGCCGTAACACCCGGACAGTCTGCGGTGTTTTACCAGGATGAGGTGTGTCTGGGCGGTGGAATAATTGAGAGTTACATTCGCCAATGATTGATGCTGACATTGAACACCTTCTAGGTCTGGCCGGGGTCTGTCAGGCCGCCAGTCTGGTGCAGCGCCTCGCGCGGCGCGGTGCTACCGACAAGGAAGCTTACGAAGCGAGCCTCTCGAGTATTCTGGTCACCGATCCGGATTCGGTACAGCACGTGTTTGGCCGCCTGAGTAACCTCGAGCTTGGCTTTCGTACGTTGCACACCCAGTTAGCCGACAAGTCTACCGGTAAAGACACTGAATTAACCCGCTACATTGCCAGTATTCTTGGCCTCGAGCGAAAGCTGGCTAAACAGCCGGCTGCGATGAATGAGTTAGCACAGAGAATTGCCCACGTACAACGTCAGCTTGCCCATGTGGAATTTGACAATGTTCAGATCGTGTCGTCTCTTGCCAGTATTTACAGCGATATTATCAGCCCGCTGGCACCGCGAATTCAGGTTGCCGGTAACCCCGACTTTTTAAGTCAGCCGACTAACCAGCACCGGGTGCGCGCATTGTTGCTCGCCGGCGTTCGGGCTGCGGTGATGTGGCGCCAGATGGGCGGAAAGCGGCGGCATATCCTGCTGAAGCGTAAAAAAATTCTATCTAGCGCCAGAAAGGCGCTTAACCTGATTAACTAGTTGAGGAGCGCAAGGTGGAACTGACCCAGTTAACCGCTATTTCCCCTATCGATGGCCGCTATGCCGGCAAAAGTGAGTCACTACGCAGTATTTTTAGTGAGTTTGGTCTTCTGAAAT
>CAZDUT010000254.1:0-4102 GCA_964508695.1 uncultured Alteromonas sp. | reverse complement strand
TCACGGTGTCTGTTGAATTATTAAGCAGGCGATATAGTGCAACTGTCGCAAAAAAACAACATTCCAGGTGCAACCTTACATACACCGTTGACTAAAGCAGAGTTTGGGGCGGTTTAAATACACCTAAATAATAAGTTTATCTTTTTGATATTTATGGTAAAAAACATTGTTTTCTTGATGAGAAGCAAGGTTGGAATGGCTTTTGCCATAGATCTTCTTCTTAAGTACGCGTACTCAACCCACTGCGCGCTCATCCGAACGACGAAGGTGAAAAAGCATGACAGGCAACAGCAGCGAAAGATCGCCGGGACGGCAATCGTCACGTGTGCGACAGTTTAGCGCAAAAAATGTATTTCGGACCGTCACTTTGCTGACCTCTGCGTTTGCAGCCGCAACGGCATTTATGCTCGGCGCACAAACAGCAAGTGCGCAGTCACCGTCCCCGCAAGTGGACAATGCGCTCTGGCAATCGATCATTGATGACGCCAAAGCAGCAGCAACCCAGGATCATGCGCCTGGCGATCATGGTTTGCACGACAAGCTCGCAGGCATGGATTATCAGCAGTACCGGGCAATCCGTTTTCGCCCACAAGCGAGCTTGTGGAAAGACGAAGCCGTCTATGATGTGCAGTTTTTCCATCCCGGTTTTTTATATGACAAACCGGTGACCATCCATACAGTTGACGGCGATGACACCGTCAGTGAATTCCCTTTTGACTCAGCCCGGTTTCGTTATGATAAGGGCGCAGAGGCGTTTGCCGGACTGACAAAGGAAAGCGATGGCTATGCCGGATTTCGTCTGCACTACCCGCTTAACACCCCTGATTACAACGACGAGTTTGCCGTCTTTCTGGGGGCGTCGTACTTTCGGCTGGTAGGCAAAGGTCAGGTTTATGGGCTGTCGGCCCGCGGACTTGCTATTGACACCGGTGTGCCGGAAGGTGAGGAATTTCCCTACTTTTCTGAGTTCTGGCTTAAACAGCCAGAGGGTGATGGCCCGGTTACCGTGTATGCGCGTTTGGAGAGTGAGTCAGTAACCGGGGCATACCGGTTTGTGCTGCAGCCCGGTGACGGCACCACAATGGCCGTGTCGAGCTGGATCTTCGCCAGAGAAGATGTCAAAAAATTGGGGATTGCCCCCTTCACCAGTATGTATTTGTACGGTGAAAATAGTCAGAAACGGCCTGATGACTACCGCCCGGAAGTGCACGACAGTGATGGTGTACTGATGCGTACGCACGCCGATGAGCGTATTTGGCGACCACTGAGCAATCCGGCATCACTGCAAATTACCAGTTTAAGCGACACCTCGCCAAAAGGTTTCGGCCTGTTACAGCGCGATCAAAACTGGGCAAGTTATTTGGATGGTGAAGCCAACTATCATCGCCGACCGGGCTTATGGGTAACGCCACAAGAAGGCTTCGACAAGGGCCGCCTGGAATTAGTGGAAATACCGACCGACTCCGAAACCCATGACAACATCGTGGCGTACTGGGTACCTGAAAAACCGCTTCGGCAAGGTGAGCAACGTCACTTTGCCTACACCCTGACAACCGTTGATGGCACCGTGCTGGATGACGAGGTCGCGAAAGTTGTCCGTACCCGTCATGGTATTGCTCACCTTCCCGGGCACGAACCTGGCGAAAGCACCAATATGCGCCGGTTCACGGTAGATTTTACCGCACCGGAAGATAGTCATGACATTGAAGCTGCGTCGCTGATCACCCAGGCCAGTAATGGCGAAGTGTCTGAACAGCGGGTTTTTAGTGTGAATGAAGGCAAAGAATGGCGCGCCACCTTTTTAGTGTCGCCAACCAGCAAAAAGCCTGTAGATATGCGTGTACATATCGCCATCGATAACAACCGGGTCAGTGAGGTATGGAATTATGTCTACCAGAGCAAATAAGTCGTCGGTGACTCCCTCTTCGGGCAACCCCACGGCTTCGCGCCTGGCCACGGTTGCCGCGAAAGGCCGGCTTTTAATGATGGCGATGCTGAGTATTCCCAGCACAACGCTGGCCGGATGGAGTTTGTACGATATCTTTGCGGCAAACGGGCTGACCGGACTTGAGTACACGCAGTGGGGGCTTGGCATCATCCTGTTTGCATGGTTAACCATGGCATTCTGGACCGCTGTTGTTGGTTTCGTATTGCGACTTACCCGGCGTGATCCCCTGAGCCTTGCGCGTGAACAGCAAGCGCCGGATACCTCGGTGGCCCTGACGCAGCGTCATGCGGTGGTGATGCCGGTGTACAACGAAGACACGGCACGCATCATGGTCGGCTTTGAAGCATGCGTAAGGGAACTGCTGAGTTCACCGCATGGCCAGCAATTCGACTTTTACATGCTAAGCGATACCCAGGATCCGCAGTTAGCGCAGGCAGAACTGCGTGCCTGGCAACGCTTATGCTCGCGTCTGGGCAAGCACACTAACCGCGTCTATTACCGCCGGCGCGACGACAATAGCGGGCGCAAGGTCGGTAACCTAAAAGAGTTTTGTGAGCGCTGGGGCAGTCATTATGAATCAATGCTGGTTCTGGATGCTGACAGTATTATGTCCGGTGAGCGTATGCTTGATCTCGCCCGGCGCATTGAGCAAAACCCGGACACTGCGCTGATCCAGACAATTCCTATGCCGGTGCGCCAGCACACCCTGTTTGGCCGTTTCGTGCAGTTTGCCGCGCAGCTTTACAGTCCGATGCTGGCGACGGGGTTGTCCTTCTGGCAAACCGACAGTGCCAATTATTGGGGGCATAACGCGATTATCCGGGTGTCTGCATTTATCGCGCATTGTGGGTTGCCATCGTTGTCTGGCCCGGGCCCGTTCGGCGGAGATATTCTCAGTCATGACTTTGTTGAGGCCGCTTTGCTGCGACGGGCTGGCTGGAAAGCGTATCTGTTGACCGATACAGCGGGAAGCTACGAGGAAGTACCGGCCAACATGGTTGACTATGCGGTCCGTGACCGCCGCTGGGTGCAAGGCAATATCCAGCATTTGGGCATGCTGGCTACCAAAGGCTTATCCTGGCGTAGCCGTATGCATTTCGTGTTTGGGGCGTTTGCTTATATTTCATCGTTATTGTTATTTGCCATGCTATTGCTGGGTACTGCCGATGCCCTAGTGAAGGCTGCCACGCCAACTCAGTTTTTTATGTCACAGTATCAGTTATTCCCCAGCTGGCAGGTCGCTAAGCAGGACATGATGCAATTTACGCTGTGGGGCACGGCCGCATTACTGATCCTGCCAAAGTTGTTGGGTATCACACTGGCGCTTATTCAGCGTCGGCAGGAATTCGGCGGGACCTGGACATTACTGAAAGGGGCGACACTGGAACTGGTCGTAGCAATATTGATAGCGCCTTTGATGATGTTCTATCACAGCTATTTTGTATTGAGCGTACTGGTGGGACATAAAGTGAAATGGGAAGCCCAGGCCCGGGATGGTGAGAGCGTTCCCTGGCGTGTGGCAATCAAATACACACAGCTAATGTCGTGCCTGGCGGTAGTCTGGGCCGTTTCTACCTGGTACTACACGCCCGCGTTGTTTATGTGGCTGTTACCGGTACTTTTGCCAATGGTGCTGGCCGCTCCGATCATCCGGCTTTCAAGTCACCGGGGAATGGGAGTCGCTGCACGTCGCGCGGGGGTCTTTATTATCACCGACGAGCGACAGCCCTGCATGGCCATAAAGCGGGTGGATGTGGGAATGAAACACTTTGTGCTCACCCGTCAGGAGCCGCGAATACCGGCATTACCTGACGAGTGTTACGTTACCATGCCGGTGCAGGTATTTAACCAACCGGCGGTGGCTCAGCCCGCACTGGTACTGCAGTAACGGCGCCGACGAAGACGACGTTGCAAGCCTGTGCGACGTTTTTATTTGCGGGAGAAAACGGCTGAAAATGTGACCGGTACCGTGGTGGTGATGCTGCTCAGGCCGGCAATTGACTGCAACTCCTTAAGCCCGGCGACCAGGTCAAAATTATCGGCTTCGATAAGCGTAGGAGAAACGGTAGAAACGGTCAGTGTGTTCTCATCGAGCTTGCTTACGCGTACGCTGAAGGTGACAGGCATAGACTCGTCGTGCAAAGACAGTGAGCC
>CAZDUT010000253.1:0-4122 GCA_964508695.1 uncultured Alteromonas sp. | reverse complement strand
ATTTACAAGCTTCTGGATGTATCGCATTCTAATAGCAACTCACAGAGCCCTTTTCTTCAGGTCACGGATTACGTTACTCCATGGAATACGCATTTTTACTTTTCGCCTTTGTATGCGGTCTGCTGGTCAAACTGATTGGTATCCCACCGCTGGTAGGTTATCTCATTGCCGGGTTTCTGCTCAATATTGCGGGTTATCAAATAACCGATGAGCTAAGCACCATCGCTGATCTGGGCATTACTATTATGCTGTTCACTATTGGTCTCAAGCTGAACATACGCGATTTGAGCCGGCGTGAAGTATGGGCCAGCAGCGTCAGTCATATGCTTGTCTGGGTCGGTGTTGTGACAGCATTACTTTATGGTGTAACCACCTTATTCAGTGTGACGGTATTTCAGATAGACATGCAAAGTGCTGCATTAATTGCGTTTGCATTAAGCTTTAGCAGCACCGTGTGTGTGGTGAAAGTATTAGAAGAAGCTGGTGAGTCGAAAACCCGGCACGGGCGTCTTGCCATCGGTGTGCTGGTCATGCAGGATGTGTTTGCCGTGATTTTTCTGGTGGCGGCCACCGGTAAAATGCCCTCCGTGTGGGCACTGGGGCTGTTGGCTCTTATCCCACTTATGCCGCTTATCCATAAATTAATCAATAAGTCAGGACACGGTGAGTTGCTGCCGCTTACCGGATTTATTCTGGCCTTGGGCGGGTATAATCTGTTCGAACTGGTCAATGTCAAAGGCGACTTAGGGGCATTGATTTTCGGGATCATGCTGGCCCGACATCCTAAGGCAAGCGAGTTAGCCAAGTCGCTGCTGAGCTTTAAAGATCTGTTGCTGATAGGCTTCTTTTTGACCATCGGCTTAACTGCCCTGCCCGACATGATGATGATTGTTACGGCGGCGGTCATAACGCTCTTACTGCCACTTAAAGCCATGCTGTTCTTCGGGCTGTTTGCCGGCCTGAAACTGCGCGGACGAACCGCCTACCTGTCGAGCCTGGTTCTTACTAATTACAGTGAGTTCGGACTCATTGTCGGCGCACTGAGCGTAACGCTCGGACTGTTAAGCGAAAGCTGGTTAGTGGTACTGGCATTGTCAGTGTCGTTTTCGTTTGTCATCACCAGCATTCTTTACCGCTCATCACACAGTCAGTATCACCGATTCAAATACACCATTAATCGTTACGAACGTAAAGAACGCCTGAAAGCCGATCTTTATCCGGTGATCACCAAAGCAGAGTTTTTGGTGGTGGGCATGGGTCGTGTCGGTTCCGGTGCCTTTCGCTCACTGTCCCGTATAGCGGAAGGACGGGTGTGGGGGATGGACGCCGACCGTGAAAAAATAAAGCAAATGCAGCAAGAGGATATGCAGGTAATTTGTGGCGACGGCGAGAATGTTGATTTATGGGACAACCTCGACATTTCACACGTCAAGCTGGTGCTACTGGCATTGCCGTCAATCGAGGATGCCATCAATATTACCCGCCAGCTTGGCAATGCAGGGTATACGGGTAAGGTTGCTGCTATCGCCCGCTATGAAGATGAAGTTGAACACCTGCTCGATAACGGCGTGGACAAAGTTTTTAATTTCTTTACGGAAGCAGGTCTGGGCTTCGCTGAAGAGAGTCTGGCCTACGTTCACGGGCAGGCGGCCATGGAATAAAGCCCTTTCGCGAACCAAATACAAATAAAGGATAAAGTGAGAACCATTACTGTTTGTATATCATTGTTTTATAATGATTTTTTGACTTTTCGCCAGTCTTGTCCTATACTTCTGCAACATTCAAAAAAGGATACCAGGTAATGAAAGGTAATAAGCAGGTCGTTGCCAAACTAAATGATGTACTGACCAGTGAACTCACATCCATTAATCAGTACTTTCTGCACGCCCGCATGTTCAAAAACTGGGGGCTTGAAGAGCTAAACGAGAAAAACTACAAAAAGTCCATAAAAGACATGAAGCAGGCGGACGATCTGATTGAGCGGATCCTGTTTCTTGAAGGACTTCCCAACTTACAGGCATTAGGAAAGCTCTATATTGGTGAAGATACTAAAGAAATGCTGGCGTGTGACATGCGCTTTCAAACTGAACAGTTGCCACTTTTACGCGACGCAATCGCACTTTGTGAGGACGTCCAGGACTACGTCAGCCGCGAACTGCTTGAGGATATTCTGACTTACGAAGAAGACCATCTTGACTGGCTGGAAACGCAGGAATATCAGATTGATGCCATGGGTATGGAAAACTATCTGCAGGCACAGGTTATGGGGGAAAACGAATGAAAATGAATGCTAACCAGAAAATTATTGACCAGCTGAATGCCATGCTTGCATACGAACTGGCAGCCATGGATCAGTACTTTATTCACTCCCAAATGTACCTGGACTGGGGACTGAACAAGTTGTATGAGCGCATCGATCACGAATTCGATGACGAGCGTGGCCATGCGCAAAAGCTGATCGAGCGTATGCTGTTTTTAGAAGGTACGCCAGATATGACAACCCGTACTGGCTTTAAAATTGGTAAAGACGTCCCCGAAATGCTGGAGAGTGATCTCCGTGTTGAGTACGAAGTCGACGCCAAACTGAAAGAAGTGATTGCGTTTTGTGAGTCTGAAAAGGATTACGTGACCCGCGACATGCTGACCGAATTGCTCGACGATACCGAGATGGATCATGCCTACTGGCTTGAGCAACAACTCGGTTTAATTAAGCGTCTTGGCCTGCAAAACTACTTGCAGGCACAGCTGTAATACGATTACGTACCAGACGTTGTAAAAGTCAGATAGGCCGGTTGTTGCCGGCCTGTAAACCTGATGGATATTCGCCACTGCATTGTCGGCTCTGAACAACTGCCAAGCATAAACCAGCCCTGCCATTTGTTACCTGCCTGTTTATCAATGATGACGGGAATCTTTCCCATGAACATATTGATGCCCTCTATCCATGCACTTTCAATATTCACGTTATCGGGAAGCATGATTGTCATGGTGACCTTTTCTTCCGGCGTGGGCGAGCGATTAAAGCGCGCTGTGACAGACTGACCGTCGATGGATAACCGGCACTGAGAATTAACAAAATTACACTGGAGAGTCTGGCGTTCGCTGTTAGACTTAAGCCCTGATGACGAAAGTTCCTGGTTAGCCCAGTACACAATGGCTGCGACGAGAATGATGACAAGGGGCAAAAGCCACTTTTGTAAATAAGCTGTTGTCAAAATGTTCCGATATTTTTGCATGCTGTGAATTTAACGTGCCGCTAATTGACGTAGATCAAGATGGGGGAGTTTAAGGTATCTTTTTGTTCTTAAAAACCTTATCATCCGCGTACCGACTGGCCTGTAGAGAACAATTATTAATCATTACAGGCGTGGTGTGAAGTCCGCAACCTCCCCTCAACCGTGAAAACGGCAGTTGGAAACCATTTATCATTTGAAGTGGAAGATTCATAAAAATGAGTGAAACAAGCCAAGCACAGCCTGATTACAACTATACCGTTGTCAGGCAATTTACCATCATGACCGTGATCTGGGGTATCATTGGCATGGGGCTGGGTGTATTCATTGCAGCACAGCTGTTTGCACCTATGCTCAACTTCGACACCCCCTGGTTAACCTTTTCGCGACTACGCCCGCTGCATACCAATGCAGTGATCTTTGCCTTTGGCGGCTGCGCGTTGTTTGCCACCTCCTACTATATTGTTCAGCGTACCTGTCAGGTTCGGCTTTTCAGCGACAAACTAGCCAGCTTTACGTTCTGGGGATGGCAAGCCGTTATTGTGTTGGCAGTGTTGTCACTCCCGATGGGGCTAACCAGCTCCAAAGAATACGCGGAACTGGAGTGGCCAATCGATATACTGATTGCACTGGTGTGGATCGCTTACATCATTAACTTCTTCGGAACCCTGGTCATTCGTAAGGTTTCACACATTTATGTGGCGAACTGGTTCCTGGGTGCCTTTATGCTGACAGTTGCGGTCTTGCATATTGGTAATAGCATGGCGATCCCGGTTTCATTCACCAAGTCTTACTCTCTGTATGCAGGTGCGGTAGATGCCATGATGCAGTGGTGGTATGGACATAACGCGGTAGGCTTCTTCCTGACCGCCGGCTTCCTGGGCATGAT
>CAZDUT010000252.1:0-4163 GCA_964508695.1 uncultured Alteromonas sp. | reverse complement strand
AAGGCCAAATGGGGTTCATTCGACGACTTCAAAGCGGCGTTCAACGACAAAGCCGTCAACAACTTTGGCTCTAGCTGGACCTGGCTGGTAAAAACGGCTGATGGTTCACTGGACATCGTTAACACCAGCAATGCTGAAACCCCCATATCAGGTAGCGAGCACCTGCCTCTGCTGACCGTAGATCTGTGGGAGCACGCGTACTACATTGATTATCGCAACGCGCGTCCTAAGTACCTGGAAGGCTTCTGGGCACTGGTAAACTGGGACTTCGCCAGCGAGAACTTCGCTAAATAAGCGTAACTGACGCTTGTCGATAAAAACCTGCCACTCGGCAGGTTTTTTTATGTTTGCGACTCAGCTTCTCAGCAACAGGCTCGTATCGCTAACTCCCTGATCCCACACCATTGACGGCTTACTTACACGCAAAAGTTTACTTTCCGTTTAGGTACTTATGACAAAACCGTAACTAAGTAGTGGTTAATATTTGATCTCATTTTCCTAAATACCGTCTAAGCTGAAATATACGGGTGACCGTTTTTTTCTTAGGGGTAGTTATGGGTATTTTTGAACATTATCAAAGCCGATATGAGGAGCGTAAACAGGAAGAGTTCACCATTCAGGAGTTTCTTGAGATTTGTAAAACAGATCCAATGGCCTATGCCAACTCTGCTGAACGCTTACTGCAGGCCATAGGCGAGCCTGAAATGATAGATACATCTACAGATCCAGCGCTAAGTCGAATCTTTTCTAACCGTGTGATTGCACGCTATCCGGCGTTTCATGAATTCTATGGAATGGAAGAGGCCATCGAACAGATTGTTTCTTACCTGCGCCATGCCGCGCAGGGTTTGGAAGAGAAAAAGCAAATATTGTATTTGCTGGGTCCCGTTGGGGGAGGCAAGTCGTCGCTTGCGGAACGCCTGAAAGAGCTGATGCAAAAAGTGCCGATTTATATGCTAAAAGGCTCACCGGTTAACGATCATCCATTCTGTCTGTTTGATTTCAATGAGGACGGCAACATTCTTGAACAGGAGTACGGCATACCGCGACGTTACCTTAAAACTATTATGTCACCATGGATACGCAAGCGGTTGCACGAATACAATGGCGATATCTCCAAATTCAAGGTCGTCCGGGTATACCCCTCGGTACTTGACCAAATAGGTATTGCCAAAACAGAACCGGGGGATGAGAACAATCAGGATATTTCGTCATTGGTTGGCAAAGTGGATATCCGGCGACTTGAGCAATTTGCCCAGAATGATCCCGACGCTTACAGCTATTCGGGTTCTCTGTGCAAGGCCAACCAGGGACTTATGGAGTTTGTGGAAATGTTCAAAGCACCAATCAAAGTGCTGCATCCACTACTCACCGCCACCCAGGAAGGTAATTACAATCCCACAGAAGGATTCTCCGCCCTGCCTTTCGATGGGTTGATTTTGGCACATTCCAACGAGTCAGAATGGCAGTCATTTCGTAATAACAAGAATAACGAAGCCTTTCTGGACAGGGTGTACATCGTTAAAGTGCCTTACTGTCTTCGCGTCTCTGAAGAGATCCGCATTTACCGCAAACTGCTTGATAACAGTGAGCTGAATGGGGCCCCCTGCGCACCGGATACCCTGGAGAGCCTGGCTCAATTTACTGTACTCTCACGCCTGAAAGAGCCTGAAAACTCAAGCATTTATTCAAAAATGCGGGTTTACGATGGTGAAAGCCTCAAAGACACCGATCCGAAAGCCAAATCCTACCAGGAGTACCGCGACTACGCCGGTGTTGATGAGGGGATGGAAGGTTTGTCGACACGTTTTGCATTTAAGATATTGTCACGGGTATTTAATTTCGACCACCAGGAAGTAGCGGCCAACCCGGTACACCTTTTTTATGTACTTGAGCGACAAATTGAGCGGGAGCAGTTTCCGCAGGATGTCGCAGATCGTTACCATGAGTTTCTTAAAGGATATCTGATCCCTCACTACGTCGAGTTTATCGGCAAGGAAATTCAGACAGCATACCTGGAGTCGTATTCCGAGTATGGTCAGAACCTGTTCGACCGTTACGTGACCTATGCAGACTTCTGGATCCAGGATCAGGAGTATCGCGACCCTGAAACAGGTCAGTTGTTTGACCGGGAGTCACTGAATGCAGAGCTTGAAAAAACCGAAAAACCAGCCGGGATCAGCAATCCCAAAGACTTCAGAAACGAAATTGTGAACTTTGTTCTCAGGGCACGCGCCAATAATGCTGGCAAAAACCCGGCCTGGACCAGCTACGAAAAACTGCGCACAGTCATCGAGAAAAAGATGTTCTCAAACACCGAAGACTTGTTACCAGTGATTTCGTTTAACACGAAAGGCTCCACAGAAGATAAGAAAAAGCACGATGACTTTGTCAACCGCATGACGGAAAAAGGCTATACGCAAAAGCAAGTGCGGCTGCTGTGTGAATGGTACTTACGCGTAAGAAAAGCGTCGTAAGGTAGGCACAAATGATGAGTAGGTGCTTATGGCGCATTTTATTGACAGACGGCTGAACAGCAAAGGCAAAAGCACCGTTAACCGACAGCGATTCATTCGCCGCTATAAGCAGCAGATAAAGCGCGCGGTTTCGGATGCGGTAGGCAAGCGTTCAGTCACAGATCTTGAACATGGTGAGCAGGTCAGCATTCCGGCAAAGGATATTACCGAGCCCCTTTTCCATACCGGCAAAGGGGGGAGGCGCTCCGTTGTTCATCCGGGCAATGATCAGTTTACTGCGGGCGACAGAATCAATCGCCCCCCTTCTGGTGGTGGTCAGGGTGCCGGCGACGGCGATGCCAGCGACAGTGGCGAAGGTCAGGATGAGTTTGTGTTTTCCATCTCTAAGGACGAATACCTGGACCTGCTGTTTGATGACCTGGCCCTCCCCAACCTAAAGCGAAATCATTACGACAAAGTGACACAGTATGAAACCTATCGTGCCGGCTACCAGACAGATGGCGTGCCCAGTAACCTGGATATTATTCGCTCGTTAAAAGGCTCGGTGGCCCGACGCATTGCGATGACAGGCTCTGACCGTAAAAAGCTCGCCGAGCTGGAAGAGGAATTGGCGGCACTGCAGAATGATCCTCATGAGAATACCCTGGCAATCATGGCGTTGGAAAAGGATATTCAGGCGCTAAAAGAAAAAATTGCCCGGGTACCGTTTATTGATACCTTTGACCTGCGTTTTAAAAATTACGACCGACGACCGGTGCCCACCAGCAAGGCAGTAATGTTTTGTCTTATGGATGTTTCAGGCTCGATGGACCAGGCCACCAAAGACATGGCGAAGCGCTTCTACATTCTGCTCTACCTCTTTCTCACGCGAACTTATCGGAATGTCGAGGTGGTTTACATACGTCACCATACCCAGGCCAAAGAAGTGGATGAGGAGGAGTTTTTCTATTCGCAGGAAACCGGCGGCACCATTGTCTCCAGTGCGCTGAAGCTGATGGATGAAATCATCACCGAGCGTTATGCTGACAGCGACTGGAATATATACGCTGCGCAGGCGTCTGACGGTGACAACTGGGCAGATGACTCTCCACAATGCAGAGAGATCCTGACCTCACGGCTACTCGCCGTTACCCGCTATTTTGCCTACATCGAAATTACTGACCGTCAGCATCAAAGCCTGTGGCGTGAGTATGAAAAAGTGGCACAGGTCTTTGATAACTTTGTTTGTAAACACATTCAGACGGTCAGCGATATTTACCCGGTGTTTCGGGAGTTATTCCGAAAAACCGGGCAAAGTCAGGATGCCGGAGGAGCTGAATATGGCAACGTCTCGTAAGAAAAAACGCACGCCGTTAAGTGATGGCCCTGACTGGACTTTTGATCTGCTTACCGATTACGAAACCGAAATTGATCGTATTGCACGTAATTTTAAACTGGACACCTATCCGAATCAGATTGAGGTAATAACCGCCGAACAGATGATGGACGCCTATGCCAGCATAGGGATGCCAATTAACTACAGTCACTGGTCATTTGGTAAGAAATTCATCCAGAACGAACAACAATACCGACGGGGCCATATGGGCCTGGCCTACGAAATTGTCATTAACTCCAACCCCTGTATTGCGTACCTGATGGAAGAGAATACCATTACCATGCAGGCACTGGTCATGGCGCATGCCTGTT
>CAZDUT010000251.1:0-4202 GCA_964508695.1 uncultured Alteromonas sp. | reverse complement strand
AAAGTCGACGTGTATCTGATGCTCATTACTTTTACGCTCTGAGTCGTTAAGCGGCGGCCCCATGGTGAATGCGCGGGGCGTAACCTTGATCATATCGATGCCCAGGCTGCTGATAAACAGCGGTTTACCCTCGCGGCGCCGGGCATCAAACTCGCGCAGCATTTCGGCGCGCACCACCTGCACGCCCGACTGACTGGGCGTCACCGTTTGACGCACACTGCGGTAGCCGGGTTTGCTGACCACTATGTCTGTGGGTAATGCCTGCAGACGAAGGTTCACCGGTGTTTCGCCGTGCGCCTTGCCATTTACGGTGACAGAGGCGGCCTTGGTGGCCTGTATGTGTACCTCACCGAACTCCGGCTCAAGCGTAAAAGCAATACGTGTGGATTCTCCGGGTGGCAGGGTCAGTGTCTGACTTTGCGACAGGTAGCCCGCTTTGTCATAGCGAAGCGTGGCCGGTGTATTGGCATCAATGCTGACCGGTGAACTAACAGGTGCACCGTTCACCAGCAACGCACCGCCCTCTGGCTCCAGGGTCACGTTCACCGTGGCCTGCTCGGGCTGCAGCCGGTAATTGCGCGACGGCTGGCTGTTCGTATTGGTCAGAGACACGCTATCGTCAATTGACTGATAGCCCTTCATGCGCAGCTTAACCGAGTACTCACCGCCTTGTCGCTGCAGCGTCAGCGGTGTTTCACCAGCGTGCTCCCCGTTCACCAGCACCGTGGCACCTGCGGGCTGCGAGTTCAGCACAAGCTGGCCATCCACCGGCGTAAGTGACAGGGTTTTATCAATCTGCTCGGCAATGGCAGCGGTAAAACTAAGCGATGCCGGCTCAAAAAAAGGATGACGGGCAGACACGGTATAGTCACCGTGGGGTAACTCAGCCTTGAAGATATCGGCCCGGCTCGCCGGTTCGCCATTTACCGACCACAGAATAGTGTCTGCGGCCGGGCGGGGGGTAATTGTCACGGTGGCCGGCAGTGGCTCAAGCTCCACCTCAATATTCGCCGGGCTGGACGCATCAACGGCAATACTGCGGGTACGGTACTTCCTGGCGCTTATCGCTGCACTGGCAGAGTTGCCGAACACATAAAGCTTATTGCCAATAAAAAACGCGCGGCCGTCTTCAACGGCAAACTGTTGCGTGGCGGCGGCCTCCTCTGGCATCACACGAATACTGTACCCCTTGGTAAACAGCAGCCAGCCTGCGTAACCGGCAGCCAGCGCCAGCGCAAACAATGCAAAAGCAACCGCAACCAGCTTGCGGCGTCGCTTGCCGCGGGCGATGTCATCGTCTATCGAACCCACAGGCTCTCCTTTATTGATAGTGTGTAACGCTAAATGGCCTGGGTACAGGCCAGGTAAATTTCCATGGGCATTGCCGATTTTTGAACATCCACTTCAATGATCTTCGTGCGATACCCCTCCCTGCTCGCTTCAAACCGGTAGTGACCCGGTTTCAGCTGTATGGTTTTCCGCGTTATTTGGCCAATGTGGCCAACTCCCAGCACTTTTAAGTGTGAGTTCCCGTCAGACAGCACCGTCACTTCCAGTGGCGTGTTTTCTTTTTCAATCAGTCTTTCCAGCTGCTGAATATCTTCTTTGATCCCCGCACTCACCTCACTGAGCGCACGGGTATCGGCAACCGCGTCCGCGGCACGCTGACGAATATTATTATCGGCCAACCGGCCTGGCGCATCCAGGTAGCGGGCGAGACGTTCCTTTGCAGCCAGCACCTCTCCGGCGGTATCCAGAGCACGCTGAATGGCTGGATTGTTGGGGTGTGCAGCAATACCTTTGGTCGCCAGCATGTGCACCGTCTTCCACTCATCGAGCTGACTGAACATGGTCAGTTGCTTTTCGACTGATCCGGCCTCGCGCTGCTTTTGCAGCTTGTTTATGCGCGCCTTGAGCGTAGCAACCTCGGTGCTTTGAGGCTTAAGCGAAGCGGCCTTATTGAGGTATTGCTGAGCGGCTTCAAGGTCGTCCTTTTCCACGGCGGCAACGGCGCGGGACAGCGCCTGAGCAAAATTCTGCTCGTCCAGCGCGGCGTTAATCTGCTCCAGCGCGTTGTGCGCATCCTGACGTTCAGGATCCAGCTCAACAATGCGGGCATAGGCACGCTGTTGTTTTTCCAGGTTATTCTCCACCTTGCCAACCCGTGCCTGCTCATACAGGGCTGTGACGTCATCAAACACGGCAATGCGCTGTTGCAGAGATTGCGCAGACTCAAAATCGGGGTTGATGTTAAGCGCCTGCTGATTGCGCTGTTGCGCGGTGTAGATATCATCAGACGCAAATGCGGTGTAGGCCTCCTCATAGGCGGCTTGGTAGGCACGTTGCCAATCCCGGATAAGCGCTGGCAGGCCTGCGCTTACTTGCACCAGCTCGGCTTGCGCATCTGCAAAGTCGCCCTTGCCGTAATGGCCGTAGGCATTATCAAGGCGCTCACTCAGTGCATGGGCACGATCAGGCGCCCAGCGGCTGATGGGATCGGTCAGACGTGACAATAGTTGCTGACGTGTGTCATCCAGTGCCTGCTGCAGCTCTCGACGGGCCTCGTCTGACAATGCCGGCGTCGACGCGTTTGATTGCGATGGCGCTTTTGTCTGCTGCTCCAACTCGCCCTGTGCGGGCAGCATTTGCAGCACGACAGCCGCGGCAGCGCCAACTAACAGCACTGTCAGCAGCACCAGCGAGGCTTTTCTGATCCCCGCCTTCTTTTTTGCACGACTTGCCGCTATCTGCTCATCGACGCCTGCCATCGCTTACCTCTCCCTGCACTTACAACTGCGTATCCGGTGTGGCTTCTTTGTTATGGATTTCTTTTAACCGCTGGCGCAGTTGTGCGTATTGCTCGGCAGCAGTGCCCTGCAGCTCAATGGTCTGATCGCGAAACTCTACCACCTGGTCGCTTACCTGGATATCCAGGTTCTGCCCCATTTCGTTGAGCAGCTGTCGCTGGGTATTGAGTTCACGGTTTGACTGAACAGCCTTCGTCAGGCTAAATGCCGCGCCCACACCGGCAGCAGCGGCGGCCACCTGTCCGGCCGTCGAATTTGAGTTTTTGCCAAGCATAATTGCTGCAATACCCAGCGCCGCCGTGGCTACCTGCGCTTTGGTGCGATCAGCCTTTTCCTTACGGATTTTCGCGGCGACCGGCAGTGTTTCGCGTTGGTAAGTGCGATACGCATCATGCGTTGTGGCCTCAAAGGTTTCGTAGCTGTCCTGCAGTTGATCGATAAACTGCATGTCTTTGGCTTTGATGGCCTCGATACGCTGATACATGGGATCGTTTTCAGCAGGCGCACCATTTACGCCAATGGTCTTGCGGCTGGAGAAAAAACCGCCTTCTTCGGTAAGGTAGTGCGCATATTTTTCCGGGCTGTACATGGCGGCGTAGCGCACATCAGACACCAACTCTATATTTCGCTTCTCTTCTTCAGATTGCTGTTGAAGCAGGGTGTACACATAATCGGCGATTTGACGAAATACCGATCCATAGGGGTTCTGCCCCTTGCGCACCGCGTCTCGGTAAAAGCCCTGACTGACCCGGTAGGTAAACTCCTGTTCGCCCCACACGTCATTCGTGGCATCCATTACCTTTACCCCAATCTCGACGGTTTCGGTGTCGGAGTAATTAATTTTACCCAGTACATACACATCGGCACTGACGTTGGCATTGGGCGTGACATTGACTTTGCCAAAGGCATTAGTTTTACCCAGAGCATCCACAGTCGCCAGGGCAAAGCGGTTTGCTTCCAGCCGGCGCACCTGTGGCCAGATGTCCTGCTCCACCACTTCTCTGTCATTCACGTTACCGTATTTATCGGTGGGGATCCCGGGGTCGAAAACCGGCACCGCCACATCCAAATAAATGCTGGAGTTGTAGCTGTAGCTACGTTTTTTATCGCCCAGCGCTTTCGATGAACCCGGTCCGCCCATGCTGGGGCCAACGCTGTTCACATTGGTTTGCTTACTGGTTGACTGGCAGCCACTTAGCGTTAGTGCAACGGTAATGATGAATAGGTTTACCAGGCGCACTGACTTCCCGGTCAGCGTGTTTGCGAGTTTCATACTGCGTATTCTCCTGACAAATGGTTATACCGATGGTCCGGCACGTGCCTGCCGGACCACTCTTGATGGGGTTACTGACAGCCGTACTCTTTCGACAGACCTTGCCAGTGTTCTTTTTCGGC
>CAZDUT010000250.1:2311-4268 GCA_964508695.1 uncultured Alteromonas sp. | reverse complement strand
CTGTTGAACCACCTGTATTCGCAAACTCAGTTACAAACTGTGTTTGGTATCAACATGGTGGCACTGGATAACGGTCAGCCGAAAGTCTTTAACATTAAAGAAGTATTAGAAGCCTTTATTCTGCACCGTCGTGAAGTGGTTACCCGCCGGACAGTGTATGAACTGCGTAAAGCGCGCGATCGTGCTCACGTACTCGAAGGTTTGGCCATTGCGCTGGCGAATATTGATCCGGTTATTGAGCTTATTAAAGCGTCTAACAGCCCGGCTGACGCCAAGAAATCGCTGGTTGCCCAAGGCTGGGCGCTGGGTGATGTGTCACAGATGCTTGAGCGCGCCGGTGACGACGCAGCGCGGCCTGACTGGTTAGAGCCGGAATACGGTATTCGTGATGGAAAATACTTCCTGACCGAACAGCAGGCACAAGCCATTCTGGACCTGCGTTTGCACAAGCTGACAGGGCTTGAGCATGAAAAGATCCTTGACGAATACAAGTCGCTGCTTGAACAGATTGCTGAATTACTGCATATCCTCAACAGCCCAGAGCGTCTGATGGAAGTGATCCGTGAAGAGTTGGAAGCCGTGCGCGATGAATTTGGTGATAACCGTAAGACGGAAATCACTGCAGCCAGCCATGATATCGATATTGAAGATCTGATTGAGCAGGAAGACGTTGTGGTCACGCTGTCACGTGAAGGCTACGTGAAATATCAGAAACTCACCGATTACGAGGCGCAGCGTCGCGGTGGTAAAGGCAAGTCTGCAACCAAGATGAAAGATGAAGATTTCATCGAGCGCTTACTGGTTGCCAATACCCACGACCATATTCTGTGCTTCTCAACACGTGGCAGATTATATTGGCTGAAAGTGTACCAGTTGCCATTTGCCAGCCGAAACGCCCGCGGTCGTCCAATAGTCAATATCCTGCCACTTGAAGAGGGTGAGCGGATTACAGCTATCCTGCCAATCAAAGAATTTGAAGAAGGCAAATTTGTGCTGATGGCCACCGCAAACGGTGTGGTGAAGAAAACTGATCTCAGCTCTTATTCGCGTCCTCGTTCAAACGGCATAATTGCTGTCAACCTGAATGAGGGAGATGAGTTGATTGGGGTGTCTATCACCCATGGTGATGACGACATTATGCTGTTCTCTGATGCCGGTAAGGTAGTGCGTTTCAATGAGAAACTGCGCGACGCGGAAACCGGTGAAGTGAAACGCGACCCTGAAACCGGTGATGAAATGCTGGCATTGCGTCCTATGGGTCGTACTGCTACCGGTGTTCGCGGTATCAAGATGCCTGAAGGACAGCGGGTTGTGTCACTGATTGTGCCTAACGGCGACGGTGCTATCCTGACTGCCACTGAAAATGGCTACGGTAAACGTACACCACTGGCTGACTATCCAGCGAAGAGCCGGGCGACTCAGGGGGTTGTCTCTATTAAGGTCTCAGAGCGTAATGGTAAGGTTGTCGGTGCGGTTCAGGTTGATGAGAATGATGAAATTATGCTTATCAGCAACCAGGGCACATTGGTGCGTACCCGGGTAACCGAGGTCTCCACAGTGAGCCGGAATACGCAGGGTGTCCGCCTTATACGTACCGCCGAAGATGAATTTGTTGTGGGTCTGCAACGCATTGAAGAAGTGGAAGAAGCCATTGAGCTGTCCGAAGAAGATGCTGCGCAAATCGAGCAGGAAAACGCTGCAGCAGACAGCGACGATGCTACGACAGAAGAGTAGGGTTACCGGGCAGTGCCAGTCACTGCCCGTTAATTGATCGTTGATTAACAAGCGGCATGATGCCGCTTGTTGTGTTTATAGGTGAGATATAATCGCAATGACTGACGTGTACAACTTTAGTGCCGGCCCGGCCATGCTGCCGAAAGCCGTTATGGAAAAAGCCCAGCGTGAACTGCTTAATTGGCGTGAAACCGGTTGCTCGGTCATGGAAGGGGCATGTGCA
>CAZDUT010000250.1:0-2301 GCA_964508695.1 uncultured Alteromonas sp. | reverse complement strand
AGTAAGTCACCGTGGCGATGATTTCAGAGCAATAGCGTCAAAGGCGGAGCAGGATCTACGCGATCTTCTGGCTGTCCCCTCCAACTATAAAGTGCTGTTCACTCATGGTGGCGGACGCGGCCAGTTTGCAGCCGTACCTATGAATTTGTCTACGCCCAACGATACCAGCTTGCACCTTGTCACTGGTTCCTGGTCGAAAGGTGCGGTGAGTGAGGCAGAAAAATACAACATTCCCCGTGTAATTGGTGAAACCACTACCAAAGACGGTCTGCAGTTTGTAGAGAAGCCCGAACTGAGCGGAGAGCAACTCAACGCCGCCTATTTGCATTTCTGCCCTAATGAAACGGTGGATGGCATTGCTTACGACTGGTTACCGGATGCCGGAAATGTGCCACTGGTTGCGGACATGTCCTCTACCATCATGTCCCAGCCGGTTGATGTCAGTCAGTACGGTGTCATCTATGCCGGTGCACAAAAAAATATCGGCTCTGCTGGCTTGTCGGTAGTGATCGTGCGCGATGATCTGATTGGCCACGCGCGCAAGGAAACGCCCTCGATTCTGGACTACCAGAAACTCGCCGAGACAGAGTCGATGTACAATACGCCACCAACTTTTTCGTGGTACCTGTCTGGCCTGGTGTTTGAGTGGCTGAAAGAGCAGGGTGGTCTGCAAGCGGTTGCCGCTAACAATACCGAAAAAGCCGATTTGCTTTACACCGCTATCGATAATTCTGACTTTTATCAGAGTCGGGTGCACCCACTGAACCGCTCAAAAATGAATGTGCCGTTCCAGCTTCGTGATGATTCACTGGACGCCCGCTTTTTAGAACAGGCGCATGCGGCCGGATTGGTTGCGCTGCAAGGGCATCGGTTTGTTGGGGGCATGCGTGCCAGCATTTATAACGCGATGCCAATTGAAGGCGTGGTGGCATTGGTCGAATTTATGCAGGAATTTGAGAGGGTGAACGGATGAGTAACAGCGATGCACTGACGCTCAACCCTGTCTCAAGGGTTGAGGGTGAAGTTAACGTGCCCGGCTCGAAAAGTCTGTCAAACCGCGCCTTGCTTCTTGCGGCACTCGCCAGTGGTGACACAACGCTAACGAACCTGCTTGACAGTGAAGATATCCGCCACATGCTGAACGCGCTGAGTAAGCTGGGGGTCGATTACCAGTTGAGCGATGATAAAACACAGTGTCGGGTTAAGGGACTGGGTGGACGGTTTCACAGCGATGGCCCGCTTGAGCTCTTCTTGGGCAACGCCGGCACCGCAATGCGTCCACTGTGTGCGGCGCTCGCGTTAAGCAACGTGACGGTTACCCTCACCGGTGAGCCACGCATGGAGGAACGTCCTATTGGTGATCTGGCGGATGCGCTTAACGTCGTTGGCGCCGATATCCGCTACCTGAAACAGACCGGATTTCCACCAGTCGAAATCCATGGAAAAACGCTCAGTGGCGCGTCCCTGACTGTTGATGGCAGTGTTTCAAGCCAGTTCCTTACCGCCTTGCTGATGGCGGCACCGCTATTTGAAGGCGACGTCAGCATCACTATAAAAGGGGAACTGGTATCTAAGCCTTATATCGATATCACACTGGACACGATGGCGAAGTTCGGCGTCACTGTCTCGCATGATAATTATCAGGCTTTCCATATCAGTGCCGGCCAGCACTACCGTTCGCCGGGTCGTTTTTTGGTTGAAGGTGATGCATCATCGGCATCATACTTTCTGGCTGCCGCAGCCATTAAAGGCGGAACGGTGAAAGTAACCGGTGTAGGCAGAAAAAGTGTCCAGGGCGATATCCGATTTGCTGACGTACTGCAGGCGATGGGGGCAAAGGTCGACTGGCAGGATGATGCGATCACGGTGACCGGCGCACCGCTTTGCGGTGTCGATATGGACATGAACCACATTCCGGATGCTGCAATGACGATTGCCACTACAGCCTTATTTGCTGAGGGGCCGACGACCATCCGCAATGTCTACAACTGGCGTGTGAAAGAGACCGACCGGTTGCATGCAATGGCAACGGAACTGAGTAAGCTGGGAACGAAAGTAGAAGAGGGGCGGGACTACATAACCGTGTGGCCAATGCCGGTGCCAAACCATGTGGCTATCGACACCTATAATGACCACCGTATTGCGATGTGTTTCTCGTTAATCGCGTTAAGTCCTACGCCGGTGACAATTAATGATCCGGGGTGCACGGCGAAAACCTTTCCTGATTATTTCACACGATTTGCTACCATATGCAAGTAACCTAACAGGATTGATTTTGTCGGGCACGGGGGGGTCGGTATT
>CAZDUT010000249.1:0-4270 GCA_964508695.1 uncultured Alteromonas sp. | reverse complement strand
AAAAGGCTCACCGTATACAGTGAATGATCCTATTGAACCCCAGGGCGTGTATGGCCAAACCAAAGCGCAGGGAGAGCAGGCACTACTGACATTATTGCCCGAGGCAAGCTGCCTTATTCGCACTGCCTGGGTGTATTCTGCCAGCGGCAATAACTTTGTGAAAACCATGCTTAGGCTGATGAAGGAAAAGCCGCAGCTGACGGTGATTGACGATCAGATAGGCTCGCCGACCTGGGCGAAAGGGTTAGCCCTGGCCTGCCTGCATGCTGCAGAAAATAAAACGGCGGGTGTTTACCACTGGACCGACGAAGGGGTCGCGAGCTGGTATGACTTTGCCCTGGCAATTCAGGAACTGGGTTTGCAAAAAGGGCTGCTTGATCATGCTATCCCTGTATTGCCCATTCCGACGTCGGCATACCCAACGCCGGCAGCGCGGCCACATTATAGTGTGCTGGATAAAACCCTGACACGCGAAACCTTTTCCACCGTCGCCATGTCACACTGGCGCACGCAGTTAGCGTCAATGCTGGACGAGCTAGGCCAGCCCATACAAGAGTAAGTAAAATGGAATCAAAAACTATTCTGATCACCGGTGGCGCCGGTTTTATCGGTTCGGCCGTGGTGCGGCACATCATTGAAAATACCGGCCATGTCGCGGTGAACCTCGACAAGTTAACCTACGCCGGTAACCTGGAGTCATTGGCCTCGGTAAGCGACAGCGAGCGCTATCACTTCGAGCAGGTCGACATTTGTGATGGCGACAATGTACAACGGGTATTAACGGAATATCAGCCGGATATCATTATGCATCTGGCAGCCGAGTCTCACGTTGACCGTTCTATTGACGGGCCGGGCGAATTTATACAAACCAATGTGGTGGGTACCTATACCTTACTGGAGCAGGCCCGTGCGTATTACGCGTCCCTGAATGAATCGAAGAAAGCGGGCTTCAGATTCCATCATATTTCCACCGATGAAGTGTATGGTGATTTGCCGCATCCTGATGATGAAGCGCCGGGCACCGAACTGCCGCTGTTTACCGAAACCACGCCGTATGCGCCCAGTTCACCCTACTCGGCGTCAAAAGCGTCGTCTGATCAGCTGGTACGCTCGTGGCTTCGGACTTACGGGTTGCCGACACTGGTGACCAACTGTTCGAACAATTACGGGCCCTATCACTTCCCCGAAAAGCTCATTCCGCTGGTAATATTAAATGCGTTAGCGGGCAAAGAACTGCCGGTCTACGGCAAAGGCAATCAAATTCGTGACTGGTTGTATGTGGAAGATCATGCCCGCGCACTTGTTCTGGTAGCCTTGCAAGGAAAAATTGGCGAAACCTACAACATTGGTGGCCACAACGAGAAACAGAACCTTGAAGTGGTGCAGACCATTTGCCGTATTCTGGATGAGGTTAAGCCGTCAGACGCGCCGTACGAAAAGCAAATCACCTATGTAAAAGATCGTCCCGGTCATGACATGCGTTACGCCATTGACGCCAGCAAAATTCAGCGGGAGCTGGGTTGGAAGCCGGAAGAAACCTTTGAAAGTGGCATTCGCAAGACGGTGCAGTGGTATCTGAATAACGAAAGCTGGTGGAAAGCGGTACAGGATGGCAGTTATCAGGGCCAGCGTTTAGGCCTTGGGAGCTGATTACCCCCGTTCCGCACTGATTCCCTCCGCGGCGGACAGCGTCACTTGCTGTCCGCACATTAACGCTTTTCTGCCAAGACCGCGGTAATTTAAGGTAGACTCCGCGACATGCAGCTATCACTCAACGCGTTAACAGCAAGACACTCATGAAACCAATCATTTTAGCCGGTGGCACCGGTAGCCGGCTGTGGCCGAAATCCCGGGCAGCCATGCCAAAGCAGTTTTTGCCGCTTACGTCTGAGCAGTCGATGCTGCAGGAAACGGTATCACGGCTTCGCGGTTTATCAGCGCAGCCGCCGGTTTTCATGTGTAATGAAGAGCACCGTTTCATTGTCGCGGAGCAGTTACGTCAACTGCAGGCAGAGCATGACGGCATTTTGCTCGAGCCAGAGCCACGCAATACGGCAGCGGCAATAACACTTGCTGCACTGCATAGCCAAAAAGCAGGTGATGATCCTATTTTGCTGGTACTGGCCGCCGACCATGATATTCACGATCCCGGCGCTTTCCACACGACGGTTAATAAAGCCAGGGAGCTTGCCGAGCAGGGACATCTGGTGACCTTTGGCGTGACGCCGGATACGCCTCATACCGGCTATGGGTATATTTTTGCCGGCGCGTCCTTGTCGCATGGCTATAAGGTCGACAGGTTTGTTGAAAAGCCGTCGCTTGAGGTCGCGAAAGACTATTTGGCTGACAAACGCTGTTACTGGAACAGTGGCATGTTCATGTTCAGGGCGAGCAATTTTCTTAGAGAACTACAGCGCTGTCAGCCCGATGTCTTTGAGGCCTGTAAACGTGCACTGACCGCCGAGCAGTATGATCTGGATTTTATCCGGCCGGATCGTGCCTCGTTTCTGGCCTGCCCGTCGGTGTCAGTAGATGTGGCGGTGATGGAACAGACTGATAAGGCGGCGATGGTGCCCCTGGACGCCGGTTGGTCTGATGTGGGCAGTTGGCAATCGCTGTGGGAAGGCGCTGAGAAAGATCCCGGTCAAAATGCGGTGAGCGGAAACGTGATGCTGGAGCATGTAACCAACAGTTATGTGAATGCCGGTGAGCGACTGGTTACTGTGATTGGCCTGAATAACGTCATGGTTGTGGACACCAAAGACGCCGTGATGGTGGCCGACAAACGCAGTGCCGAAGAGATTAAAACGCTCGTTGATAAACTAAAGGCACAGGGACGGCCGGAATATCATTCACACCGTGAAGTTTTCAGGCCGTGGGGAAGTTACGATGCGCTGGACAGTGGACGCCGCTTTCAGGTGAAGCGGATCACGGTAGAGCCGGGTAAAGCGTTATCAGTTCAGATGCATCATCACCGTGCAGAGCATTGGGTGGTGGTGACCGGGACGGCGCGCGTCACCATAAATGGTGAAAGCCAACTGCTGACTGAGAACGAATCAACCTATATCCCGGTGGGCGCAATACATGCGCTGGAAAATCCCGGAAAAATCCCCCTGGAACTGATTGAAGTGCAGACCGGCGCGTATATCAGCGAAGATGATATTGTGCGCTACGCTGACGACTACGGGCGTGCAACTCGTCGTGATAAATAAGCATCACTGCCACCGCCAGACTGATGCTACTGAAATGTTTTATGAACCTGACTTCACTATTCAAAGCCGCACACAGTATGTGTTCAGTCTAACAGCGTCTTTGCCTGTTTGATGGTCGCCTGAATGAGGGGATTGTGCTGCTGGTTTTTGCCGTACATGGCGTAGTAGCGCTCGGTCACCTCTGGTGCATCACCCAGTCGCACCACGTTATACTGCGTTTCCACATGATCCGAAATACTGGACGGTGCGCAAAACGCGCCAAACCCTTCACTGCCAAACAGCTTCAGCAACGCACTGTCATCAAATTCGGCAACAACATGCGGGAACAGCTGTTGGGTCTCTAGCCATGAATGCAATGCCTGAACAATTCCGGAGCTTTTACCGGGCAATAATAATGGGGCCTGATGCAGGCTTAGCGGGAAGTTGTTGGCCTGAGTGATAGCGGCGTGAGGGGATGCAAAAAAGCTTACGTGTGACTCACCCAGAAAATGGCTGATGGCATTTACGTTCGATCCTGGCGGCAACCCGTGATCGGCCAAAACCATATCTATATGATTCACAGCAATGTCGCTGACCAGGCTGTCAAACGTTCCTTCTTTAAAAATAAAACGGGTCTGTGGTGATGTACGTATAACCTCGCAAAGAAAGTCGAACGCCAGCACTTTGGGAATCGCGTCTGTCAGTCCAACTACGAAGGTCTCTGCATGGTGACCGTCATCTTCTCTTAAGAGTCTGGCCAGTTCGTGACCTTTTTGGAATATAGCCTCAGCGTGCTGGTACACCCGTTTGCCTTTGGCATTCAGGTGAAGCCGCTTGCCAATGCGATCAAACAGCGGTGATCCTATGGCGGTTTCGAATACCGTCAGTTGCCCACTGATGGTTTGTGCTGTTACGTGTAATACCCGCGCAGCGCCAGCGACACTGCCTTGGCGTGCCGTAATATAGAAATAATACAGATGATGATAATTAAGTGGTGGCATGTTATCAGTAAAATTCGAGCATAATGACAGATAATATCAGATTTACTCTTATTTTGTGCTCGCGTAAAGTACCTCCGC
>CAZDUT010000248.1:0-4339 GCA_964508695.1 uncultured Alteromonas sp. | reverse complement strand
TGAATAGTCCAACAATCTGCCGTAACGGGTGTCTGGCTGTTCAAACTGACTGTAGTAGTCATAGTCAAACTCGGTATCCCAGACATTCCCCACATCAACGAACAAACTGGTTCTCACTGAATTGCTCATATCTTCTTCGACAAACGGCGTGGGCACAATAAGCTCAACACCCCCCAGGGCCATGGCGTTGCCACCAAGGCTTCGACGAATGATTTGTATTGTACTGTCATTCGGGTTCGGAACGTAAGATTCGCCTGCCGGCCCGCTGATCGGCGCGCCTGAACTTAATATCACACCACGCGGCCCCACGGTGTTGTTTTCAAAGCCACGCAAGGTATCGGCACCACCGGCGGTGAAGTTCTCGGTAAACGGCAGGATTTGTTCGTCACCGTTGATATCGCCATAGCCATTACCATAACCGACTCTCAACCGTGCCAGCACCGACCAGCGCTGATTTCGGGTTAACGGGAAGTACCAGCGACCGTCCAGTATGGTCTTGAAATAATTCACGTCAGAGTTTGGCGTAGTGATACTAAACGACGCACTTTGACTGGAGCCCGCAGTCGGGAAGAGTCCGCGGTTCAGCGTACTGCGCTTCCAGGCCACACTGGCTTCGTAACTATCATATTTGATTGGCGCGTCGGGATCATTGACGTCCGAAAACTGATCGTAAAACTGTTGCGTTTGCTCATAGAAGCCGCGATTAAACAGTTCAACGTTGCGGTACGTCAATCCAAAATTAATACGGTTAAACTCATTGATGGGGTAGCCGATATTCGCGCCTACGGTCCATTGTTTTGAGTTATAGCGCACCACGTTAAAGTCTGAACCGTCAAACTCACTGTAACCGATGCTGCCGCCTAAGCTGATGCCGTCAATAGTAAAATACGGGTCGTTATACGACAATTGCACAGAACGTTGATAGGACACCCGGCTCAGGTTAATCCCTACCTGCTTACCGGTGCCCAGGAAGTTATTTTGCTGGATACCTGCCTGCAGACTTAATTTCGTCTGATCGCCGTAGCCGATACCCGCATTAAACGAGCCGGAGGGCTGTTCTTTTACCTTGAAGTTAACGTCAACCTTGTCATCCTGCCCGGGCAACCTGACAGTTTCAAACTCCACTTCTTCCATATAGGTTAAACGTGACAGGGAGCTTTTCGATGATTCCAGGAGGTTATTGGACAACCAGGTGCCTTCCATCTGGTTAACATTCTGGCGCAACACGCTATCAGCCGTTACGGAGTTACCCTGGAAGTTAATACGGCGAACATAAATGCGTTTACCCGGATCAACGGACAACGTCAGCTTAACCGTTTTGTCTTCTTCATTAATGTCCGGCACCGTGGTGACGCTGGGATAAGCATAGCCAAAGCGTCCCAGATACTTACTGATAAACTCTTCGGTATAGGTGACCTCAGCATGATTATACAGCTCACCTTCTGACAACGGCAGTACACGTTCAATATACTCTTCGTGGCCAAGTAAGTCGCCCACCAGCTCAACCTCGGAAATTCTGTACTGCTCACCTTCGGAAACATTCATTGCGATATAAATGCCGGACTTTTCCGGTGTCATTGAGACCTGCGTCGAGTCGATACTAAACTGCAGATAGCCGCGATCCAGGTAAAAGTTGCGGATTGTTTCCATATCACCCTGCAACGTCTGTTGCTGGTAACGTGTTTCGGACAGGAAGTCCCACCACGGGGTGTCGAATTGCAGTTCAAGATCTTCCATCAGCTCATCGTCTGAGAAAAGCTCGTTACCGACAATATTAATTTGCTGAATTTCAGCAGCATCGCCTTCTTCGAACAGCAGTTTGAGATCGACGCGGTTGCGTGGAAGTGGCGTGATGATCGCCGTCACGTCGGCATTGTATTTACCAATGCTGTAGAAAAAGTCTTTAAGGCCGTTTTCCAGTGAAGACAGGACGGTTTTATCAAGTGGTTCACCGACACGCACGCCGTTACCATCGAGACTGTCCTGCAACTGCTCGTCTTTAATGTCGTCGTTACCATCAAAAATAATATTACTGATGGTAGGACGCTCTTTTACTTTGACGACTAAAGTATCGCCATCGCGCAATACCTCGATGTTTTCAAAGTGCGTTGAGGAATACAACGAACGAATAAGTTGAGCTACTCTGAAGTCATTAAGCTTGTCGCCAACCTGCACTGGCAAGTATGTTAATGCTGCACCCAGCGCGACGCGCTGTAAACCTTCTACCCGGATATCATCAACGACAAATTCACTGTCGGATTCGGCTGCATTAACCAAGCTAGCACTGGATAACATGACTCCGGCTGCTACTAATTGTTTTAACTTCATCAATTCTTCTTTTCCTGGCCGCGTTTTTTGTTAGCTTGCTTTTTTTGTCGCCGTTACCTTAGCTGATGCGGGCGATATCATTTACGATGGCGATGCTCATAATTGTGAATAACAGTACACCACCAATTCTAAACCCCCATTCCTGGACGGCTTCGGGAACCGGCTTGCCGGTGATCCATTCCACGGTAAAGTACATCAGATGACCGCCATCGAGTATGGGTAATGGCAACAGGTTAATGATGCCAAGGTTCACACTGATAAGGGCAAGGAAACTGAGGAAATATGCCAGACCATAGCCAGCACTGACCCCTGCACCCTGTGCAATAGAAATGGGCCCGCTAAGATTTTTCACTGACACATCTCCGGTCAGCAGCTTGCCTATCATTTCCACGCTTAGTGTCATCAGACGCCACGTTTTATCAATTGCCCGCCCTATGGCCTCTACCGGTCCATACTGGTGTGTAAACACATAGCCATCCGGCCATGGTTCGGATTGCGGGCTCACACCTAAATAACCTCGTTGCCCTTCCGGCGTTTCACGGCGGGCAATGTTGGCATTAAACGTCAGGCTCTGTCCATCCCTATCTACCGAGATTGTGACAGCCTCGCCTGGCATACCGGCAATCTTATCTACCAGTGACGACCAATCGTTGACGGGTTCACCGTTCAGTTGGGTTAACCTGTCGCCGGCCTTTAATCCTGCCACTTCGGCTGGCGTCCCTTCTCCCACCAGCGCAAGCGTCATGGTTGGGTCCGGGCGAAACGGCGTCATTCCCAAACTGTCTAGGGGAGACTCTTTATCAGGGTCAAAGTTCCAGTTGGATGTCGATAAACTTAGTTTACGTGGTGTGCCATTAGCATCTTTCACCGTGACAGGTGTTGCAGGATGGCCAATATAGGACACCAGTTCAAGGTTTACGGCTTCCCAGTCGGGTGTTTCTCTGTCGCCGACCGCTATAATTTCATCGCCGGATTGCAGTCCGGCCTGGGCGACAATGCTTTGCGGTTCAACCGACTTGATGACAGGTTTGACCGTCTGCAGCCCCACCAGGAACATGACATAGAGCGCCACAACTGCAAACAGGAAGTTCACCCCGGGGCCGGCGGCAATAATCGCCATGCGTTGTAAAACAGGCTTGTTGTTGAAGGCTTGCTGTTCCATGCCTTTGGGGATCTTATCGACCCGGCCATCCAGCATGCGCACATACCCCCCCAGGGGAATGGCGGCAATCACATACTCAGTGCCACGGCTGCTGAGCTTTCGCCATAACGGCTTACCGAATCCGATGGAGAAACGTTCTACATGCACACCACAGCGACGTGCAACATAAAAGTGACCCCACTCATGAACGGCAACCAGGATCCCAAGAGCAACGACAAATGCGCCCAGGCTCCAAATAAAACTCAGCACGATGACAACCCTCTGATAATACGATTAGCAACTTCCCGGGCACTGCTGTCCTGCTCCAGAATCTGTTGGAGTGACGAAAGCGTCATTGGTTCCAAATGACTTAAGGTTTCTTCATTTACCCGGGCAATGTCTGTGAATCTAATCTGGCCTTCCAGGAATGCGGCCACCGCCACTTCATTGGCCGCGTTCAAACGTGTGGTCGCCGCCTGTCCTTCTTTACAAGCGTCAATAGCCAGTTGCAGGTTGGGGTAGCGTTTTGCACAGGGCGTGGAAAACTCCAACGAGTGCATGGTAGAGAAATCCAGTGCCGCCACCCCGGCGTCAATGCGCTCAGGGTAGGCCAACCCGTAGGCGATGGGTGTGCGCATATCGGGGGCGCCCAACTGGGCAATCACAGACCCATCAACGTACTGCACCATTGAGTGAATGGTGCTCTGGGGATGCAATACGACGGTGATGTCTTTAGGTGCAGCCCCGAACAACCAACATGCCTCAATAAATTCCAGCCCCTTGTTCATCATAGTGGCTGAATCGACCGTGATCTTACGCCCCATCGACCAATTGGGATGATGACATGCCTCTTCAACCGATATTTCACTG
>CAZDUT010000247.1:0-4367 GCA_964508695.1 uncultured Alteromonas sp. | reverse complement strand
GCATGACTCATGGCTGATCCCCTCCATCAGGCAGCCGTCCCCTAAAAAGGCGTAGGTATGATGATCAACAATGTCATGGCCTTCACGGTTAAACTGTGCAGCCAGTACCTTTTCGGCAATTGCCATGCCCACGGCATTACTGATCCCCTGTCCGAGCGGTCCGGTGGTCGTTTCAATGCCGGGCGCATAACCGTATTCAGGGTGACCCGGTGTGCGGGAGTGCAACTGACGGAACTGCTTTAACTCATCAATCGGCAGATCATACCCTGTAAGGTGCAGCAAAGAGTACAGCAACATTGAGCCGTGACCATTCGACAGGACGAAGCGGTCGCGGTTAGCCCACCCCGGGTTTGCCGGATTATGGCGCATAAAGTCGCACCACAGGACCTGTGCAATGTCGGCCATCCCCATGGGAGCGCCCGGGTGACCTGATTTAGCTTTCTGAACGGCATCCATACTTAACGCGCGTATGGCGTTGGCGAGTTCACGTCGAGAGGGCATGTTTACTCCTGATAATTAATTGTCGGCAGGCAAGTGGCTCGTTGAGCGTGTTCGCGCAGTTTACAATCCTTCGCGGCCGATTTGCCTGTGCTTGTTAGCGTGGTCGTTATTCTTACCTATGCACTGATACAGTTCAATGAGTTTTACGGTTTCAGCCTGGACAGGCTCGCATTTGGCCACCACCATTATTATGCCTGTCAACTTAACGCAACAAATGGACTTTTAGACGTCCAGAAGTAAAGACTGGCATTTGAATTTCAAATCCGTACAATACGCCCTATTATTGGTGCCGTTCCGATGGAGACACTATGGCTACGCATTTATTTACTTCCGAGTCTGTTTCGGAAGGTCATCCGGATAAAATTGCCGACCAGATTTCTGACGCCGTGCTGGATGCGATCCTGACGCAGGATCCTAAAGCCCGGGTTGCCTGCGAAACATACGTTAAGACCGGTATGGTTTTAGTGGGTGGCGAGATCACTACGTCAGCCTGGGTGGATATTGAAGAACTGACCCGTCAGACCGTAAAAGATATCGGGTATACCCACTCTGATATGGGCTTTGACGCAGACTCCTGTGCAGTACTGAATGCAATAGGTAAACAATCTGCTGATATTAATCAGGGTGTCGACAGACAGCGTCCGGAAGAACAAGGAGCCGGCGATCAGGGACTTATGTTTGGCTACGCCAGCGATGAAACCGATGTTTTCATGCCCGCGCCTATCACCTACGCGCACCGGTTGGTGCAGCAACAGGCGTCTGTTCGTAAAACCGGTAAGCTGCCCTTTTTACGCCCGGATGCTAAAAGCCAGGTCACCTTCCGTTACGAAAATGACAAGCCGGTGGGCATTGATGCCGTCGTTTTATCTACACAACACTGTGACTCAGTCAGTACTGCCGAGGTTCGCGACGCAGTAATGGAAGAAATCATCAAGCCAGTATTGCCTGCAGAATGGTTAACCCAAACCACACAGTTTCACATTAACCCTACCGGCCGGTTTGTTATTGGCGGTCCCGTAGGCGATTGTGGCCTTACCGGACGCAAAATTATCGTCGATACTTACGGCGGCATGGCCCGTCACGGCGGCGGTGCATTCTCAGGCAAAGATCCTTCCAAGGTTGATCGTTCTGCGGCCTACGCCGGTCGCTACGTTGCAAAAAATATTGTTGCAGCGGGTTTGGCTAAGCGCTGCGAAATCCAAATTTCCTACGCGATAGGTGTTGCTGAGCCAACCTCAATCAGTGTGGAGACCTTTGGTACCGGTACCGTTGATGAGTCGACACTGGTTGCGCTAATTCGTGAACACTTTGACCTGCGTCCTTACGGTCTGATTAAAATGCTTGATTTGGAACGCCCTATTTATCGTCCTACAGCAGCGTACGGACATTTTGGTCGTGACAGTTTCCCGTGGGAGCAAACCGACAAAGCCGACGCGCTTCGTCAATCGGTACGATAAATCCAGCAAAGCCGCCCAGCAAGGTTCCTGGGCGGCGTCTGACGTCCGCAATCACACAAGGTGAAACGCTAAACAGCCTTAACAACATAATTTCCTGCAACTTGCTGCGAGCTGGCCCCGGCATAAAATTAAATGATTGCCTGGTTCGCAATATGGTCAGTCTCTCCTACACTCAAATAAGACACACACTCAATGTCTATCCATAATGATAATACTGCGAATACTTTGTATCGCTGGTTTGTTTGTCATTGCTGTTATATATCCGCAATGGACAAATGCCCAGCACACATTTAGCGGGCCGGTAAACGCCTCAGCCTCTGGTGTTGTCTATCGAACCGCGCCTGAGAGTATCAGCTTTAAAAGTACAAAGTTGTCCGCCTGGACATGGCAGGTGCAGCAACAATCGTCAGCCCTGATCCCCTTACCAACCCGACTCTATGCCAGTCAGCCAGATCGCGTGCGAAGCCTTAGGGTTTCAGCCAGTCGGGCATTAGGGGTCAGGTTGCCACAGCATGTCTTTGCCAGTTTAACCGCCAGTCCCTATGATGCCAGTGACTATCCTGACTGGATTTTACTGCCTTCAGAAGCTGGCAGAGCGGCAACATTCGGGTGGCGACTGGGTGACCCCCAGCAACTGAACATGGCCATTGAAGTGAAACACCGTGAACTGGGACTGGACAAGGAGCTTACCTCGCTGACGATAGGCGTCCAATATTACTTTTGACGGGACTGGCCATTTACAGCTGACTGCAGGAAGGTTTGCTGGATGATCTCAGCATCGACACTGGCGCGATGACGATCAACGTCGTATTGTTTCTGAATATGCTTCTTCATGGCGTGCCAGTTTTCCATTTGCGTTTCACTGAGAATATACTCCAGTGCACTCAGTCGGAATCCCATTTCTACGCCGGCACCACTGTAAAGCTTTATAAGCCAGGGGTTATCAACAACCCAGCCGTCAGAATACGCCTGCTGGCCATTTAAGAAAGCATTTAGCTCATTGCAGACTTCACGCGCATCGAATCCGTGCAACGCCAACTGCTCACGACTGATCCCATGCAGCGCCTCAGCTTTTTCGTCCCAATGCTTCCATTGGGGTAAGGGTTTGATCAGACGGCAGAACCGTTCACCATTTGTTCCGGCAACTCCAATTTCAATGGGATAGCTCTGCGCACCAAAACCACTGGCCTCAATGTCAAGAATGGGAGGAGGAGACTTCATTGACACGTCACCGTACAGTTTAGTGGCTAAGAGAATAGCGTCTACGTTACGTGGGCATGGGCCAATGTTCAAGTACTACAGTATCTTACAGACTAAGTAAATGACCACTGGCCGTGACCATCCCCTTATCAACGACGAGGTTTGCCGCAACGCTACCGTCTTCACGACCAGTAAGGTATCCCTTAGTAATTCCGTTACTGAAAAACGCCCTCAACGTCGGCAATTCCCTGACGATCCCGGGTTCAGCACTGACGTGGACTTGTCCGCTGAAGTGATTGCGCAGCGAACCCGTTAAGATGTCCCGGGAAGTAAATGGCGAGACTTTCAATTCCCCGGTTGCAGTTACCTGCTTACCATTAATGCGCGCAGAGACTGTTTGCATGGGTACCGTTAACATCGAAGCGCCAAGGCTGTTAATTAATTCGTTCGCATTGGGCTCGCCAAACATTAATTCTCCCTGCTGCCTGCGAACAATAGCGCCAGCGTCGCTGTCCAGACCACTGACTGACAAAGTAAGCAGAATATTATCGACGGCCAAATTATCCTCGTGGTCAATCACCAGCCTGCCCTGATCAAACTCATGAATAAGCTCATACCGTCCCTCACTGGTCGGCACCAGCCGTGAGCGTAACAGCAGCTTATTACCGCTTAAACGACGCTCCGCCGTGCGAATGGCAAAACCGTCGAGTGTCACTGATTGCGTGTAATAACCGTCCTGGTTGTCATTCGTCAGTATTGCAGTAAGTGCTGTAATCTCGCCAAAAAGAGCGCCCACGTTCCAGCGAGCACCTTTCCAGGATACCGCTATCGAATTTTTCTGCATGTCCAGCGTTGTAACGCTGCTAATATTTAAGGGCATAATCACCAGGTTCACTTGTTCATTGTCGATTCGGTGTGTTTGGGTGTCGAATGTGGTGGTGATACGGGAGGTAATAATATTTAAGGACGATTTAAGCTGGTATGGCACATGACTAAGGCCTGGGATCAATGCGTCGATACGCTTTCTGAACACTTCAGAGCTATCAATTTTTACATCGCAGGTAATGTAGAATGGAATAATGGTACAGCGATTATCAGCAGACAACAGGCGTATTCGCCCGGAACCAGCGTCCCCTTTATTGGCTATCCACACTTCAGTGATATCAGTTAAGTTAAAAAAGCCGGCCTGCGTAGTGTTGCGCTCAAAAT
>CAZDUT010000246.1:0-4438 GCA_964508695.1 uncultured Alteromonas sp. | reverse complement strand
ATTACCGGCTTTATGGTGGGTAAACAGTATGAAACCGGAGGCATCGCCAAGCACGGCGCGAAAATGGTAACCGCGGTGGCCTGTGCCCAGGTCCCTAAACTGACTGTCCTTATCGGCGGTAGCTTTGGTGCCGGCAACTACGGCATGTGTGGCCGCGCTTACGATCCTCGCTTTTTATTCATGTGGCCGAATGCACGTATTTCGGTGATGGGCGGTGAGCAGGCCGCGGGGGTGCTGGCTCAGGTCAAACGTGATCAGAAAGATCGTGCCGGGGAGACATGGAGCGATGAGGAAGAGGCAAAATTTAAGCAGCCAATCATCGACACCTATGAAGAACAGGGCCATCCCTACTACGCCTCTGCAAGGTTATGGGATGACGGGGTGATTGACCCCGCCGATACACGCCGGGTCCTTGGGCTGTCACTGTCGGCAGCGCTCAACCGGCCCATTGAGGATACCCAATTCGGTATCTTTAGAATGTAACGGGACTGCAGGAGTTTAATTATGGAAAATCCACCTATTACTTATCATGTCGATGAACGCGGCGTGGCATTTGTTACCCTGAACCGTCCCGAAAAGCACAATGCCTTCGATGACGAAATGATTGCCTCACTGACCCAATATTTTATCCAGGCAGGCCAGCAACCCGAGGTTCGCGCACTGGTCTTACAGGCAAAGGGTAAAAGCTTTAGTGCCGGCGCCGACCTATCCTGGATGAAGCGCATGGCAACCTATAGCCACGAGCAAAATCAACAGGATGCCATGAGCCTGGCAACGATGTTACAAACACTCTATACCCTGCCTAAACCAACCATTGCCCGGGTGCAGGGCGCGGCATTTGGCGGCGCGGTAGGCCTTATCGCGTGTTGTGATATGGCGATTGGTAGTAAGCTGTCGAAATTCTGTCTAAGCGAGGTCAGAATCGGTCTTATCCCCGCCACCATCAGTCCGTATGTGATTGAGGCGATGGGGGCCCGGATCTGTCGTCGGTACTTCCAGACTGCCGAGGTATTTTCTGCCCGACGGGCACGACGTCTTGGCTTACTCAGCGAAGCAGTAACCGAAGATGAGCTGGATGGCACAATTGACAACCTTATTGAAAATATTGTGAAAAACGGTCCGGATGCGGTTGCTGCAGCGAAAAAACTGGTTCACGACGTAAGTCATCGTGTTATTGACGAAACATTAATGCAGGAGACCAGTAAACAAATTGCGGATATTCGTGTTTCCGCGGAAGGTCAGGAAGGGCTCCACGCCTTTCTGGAAAAGCGTCCGGCGAACTGGCGGGAGGACAACGCATGATTAAGAAACTGCTTATTGCAAACCGTGGCGAGATCGCCTGTCGGGTCATTAAAACCGCCCGTAAACTGGGCATTGCCACTGTCGCCGTGTATTCCGATGCGGATACCAGTGCCCTGCACGTGAGAATGGCTGACGAGTCCGTTCATATTGGCGGTGCCCCGGCCAAGGACAGCTACCTGGATATCGATAAAATCATTGATGTGGCGACCAGCCTGCATGTTGATGCCATTCATCCCGGCTACGGTTTTCTGTCAGAAAACGCCGCGTTTGCCCGGGCATGTGCCGAACAGAATATCGCGTTTGTGGGCCCTCCTGCTTCGTCAATTGAAGCCATGGGCTCGAAGTCTGCGGCTAAAAATATTATGGAAAAAGCTGGCGTGCCACTGGTTCCGGGTTATCACGGCGATGATCAGGACGAAGCAACGCTGAAAAAATCAGCCGATGAGATGGGCTACCCGATATTACTTAAAGCGGCTGCCGGCGGTGGTGGTAAAGGCATGCGTCAGGTCTGGAACGCGTCTGAGTTTTCAGAAGCATTAGCAGCAGCTAAGCGTGAGTCCATGGCGAGTTTCAGTGACGATAAAATGCTGGTCGAAAAATACCTGACCCGTCCCCGTCATGTGGAAATTCAGGTTTTTTGCGATACCAAAGGCAATGGCGTATACCTGTTTGAGCGAGATTGCTCGGTACAGCGTCGTCACCAGAAAGTGATTGAAGAAGCCCCCGCACCGGGCATGACTGATACGTTACGCGCCGAAATGGGCCAGGCCGCAATTAAAGCCGCGCAGGCTATAGATTATGTGGGCGCTGGCACCGTCGAGTTTTTGCTTGATGAGGATGGTTCGTTTTATTTCATGGAAATGAACACCCGCTTGCAGGTCGAGCACCCCGTCACCGAGATGATCACAGGCGAAGACCTGGTGCAGTGGCAGCTTGATATCGCTGACGGTAATCCATTGCCCAAGCAGCAAAGTGAACTCGCTATTCATGGCCATGCTTTTGAAGCGCGTATCTACGCAGAGGATCCTGACAATAACTTCCTGCCTTCGACGGGCGGTCTGCGACTGCTGGTACCGCCCCAGGAAGACCGGTATGTGCGGGTTGATACCGGGGTGGTAGAAGGTGATGAGGTATCGGTGTACTACGACCCCATGATTGCTAAGCTGGTGGTATGGGGTGAAAACCGTGACGTTGCGCTTAACCGCCTGCTTCGTGCGCTGCGTCAGTACCATATTGATGGCGTGACCACCAATGTCGAATTTCTGTACAACGTGGCTGCCAGTAAGCCATTTGGCAATGCAGAGCTGACTACCACCTTTATTGAAAAGCATGAAGATATGCTATTCACCCGGGCAGAAACACTGCCGCAAGATATGTTACCGGTGATGGCCCTTTGCGTCCTGCTACAACAGCAACATCGCCAGCCCAAATCGCCCGGAGACGTCACCTCACCGTGGTCTTTACCCGACGCATGGCGAGCCAATATGCGCTATAGCTGGACACTGGAGCTAGAATATGCCGGCGAAACACTGCCTGTTACGGTGCAGCGCGACGAAGGTCAACAATGGCAAATTTACGCCGACGAAAGGCAATGGCAGGTATCTGGCACGCTTGTTGGCACAGAACTGGTCGTGACTATTAACGGTCACCGCAGAACCTACCAGCTAACCAGCAACGAGAATGCGTATGTCCTGTTTGGGCCAGACAGCGCTCTGCACTTCCGCCGCATCATGCCGGATATGGGTGAGCATGATGGTGATGCCAGTGATGCAGATTTTGCCGCCCCGATGAACGGTACAATTGTCGAGCTGTTGGTCGAACCCGGTCACAGCGTGAAGAAAGGCACCAGTTTGCTGGTTATGGAGGCGATGAAAATGGAGCACGCCATCAAAGCGCCGGTCGATGGAAAAGTAGACGAGTTCTTCTTCAAACCCGGTGATCTGGTTGACGGAGGCGCTACCCTGCTGGCGTTTGATAGCGATGACTAGTACGATCCCCCGTTCTGTCAGCATTGTTGATGTCGGTCCCCGTGATGGTCTGCAAAATGAGAAGCAAGCCGTCACGACACAGGACAAGATCCAGCTGGTTAATAATCTCGCCCGCGCCGGGGTGAAACGTATCGAAACCGGCAGTTTTGTGTCGCCCAAATGGGTACCACAAATGGCCGATTCCGCTGACGTCTTTGCCGGTATACAGCGTATCGACGGGGCTGTCTATTCAGCATTAACTCCCAACCTCAAAGGTCTGGAAAATGCCATTGCAGCCGGTGCCGACGAAGTAGCGGTGTTCGGTGCTGCTTCAGAATCGTTTTCACAAAAGAACATTAACTGCAGCATCAGTGAGAGCCTGTCGCGGTTTGAACCGGTCATTCAGGCCGCCAAAGAGCATGGCCTGCGCGTTCGTGGTTATGTTTCCTGTGTCATGGGCTGTCCCTATGAGGGTGATATTGCGCCAGAGGCGGTAGCCCGGGTGAGTCGGGAGTTGCTGGATATGGGCTGTTACGAGATATCACTCGGTGACACCATCGGCACAGGCACACCGTATCAAACCGCCAGGATGCTGGACGTAGTCGGTCGTGAGGTGCCGCTTAGTGCACTGGCGGCGCACTTTCATGATACCTACGGACAGGCGCTGGCAAACTTGCACACAGCTTTGCAGCACGGCATAGCCACGATTGACTCAGCCATTGCGGGCCTCGGAGGATGTCCCTATGCTCAGGGCGCGAGCGGTAACGTTGCCACAGAAGATGTGCTGTACATGCTTAATGGCATGGGTGTCCACACAGGCATTGATATGGAGCACTTACTGGATGCCACGCAGGCCATCTCAGCGGTGCTGGGCCGCCCGCCGGTTTCCAAAGCGGCACAGGCACTCATTGCCAAGCGCTGATTAAGGCAGGCGTATCGTCGTTCGGCGGTGCGCCTGCGCGCACCGTCATCTTGCCCATGGCGTATCCCTCGCCGGCTCGCTCACTGTTTTTTAACAGGTTTACCCGATCCAATCACCCAGGATCACGTAAACATTACAGTAATATGACACTTAAATGAAATAGACCTGGACATTTATTCAGCATTTCATTAGTCTTAAGTATGAAGAAGTAGCAAAGGAGGCTTTATATGTTTAAGTCCGTCAAGAA
>CAZDUT010000245.1:0-4454 GCA_964508695.1 uncultured Alteromonas sp. | reverse complement strand
CGCCACCTTCAGTGGTTCCGTCAAGCAAAATGCCGCGCTTTTGCAGCTCTTCAACCGGCTCACCATGGTTCGGCAACCGTTCTTCCAGCATTTGATAGTAGGTTTCGGGTGGGGCAGTCATGAATTTCATACCACGTTCTTTCAGCTTATCCAGACAGCTAATAAGATCGTCACAAGAGAACGCAATATGCTGAATTCCTTCGCCATTATACTGCATCAGGAACTCTTCAATCTGACCACCACCGCCGACGGCTTCTTCATTTAGCGGAATACGCACTTTACCATCTGGCGCCGTCATGGCTTTTGAAAGTAAGCCGGTGTATTCACCCTTAATGTCGAAATAACGGATCTCGCGGAAGTTAAACAGCTTTTCATAGAAGTTTGCCCAGTAGTCCATGCGGCCGCGATACACGTTGTGTGTAAGATGATCCAGCGTATGGAAACCACACCCCTCCGGATGGCGGTCAACGCCTTCGATCCACTCAAAGTCGATATCGTAAATGGTATTTTCACCCTTATAGCGATCGATCAGATACAGCATCGCCCCGCCAATCCCTTTAATTGCAGGAAGCTTAAGCTCCATCGGGCCGGTGTGCGTGTCCATTGGCTGGGCACCGCGCTTTAACACTTCTTTGTAAGCTTTCTGCGAATCTTTTACTCTGAATGCCATGCCACATGCAGAAGGGCCATGTTCTTCGGCATAGTACTGTGCGTGGCAGTTTTTCTCGTAGTTACTCAGCAGGTTAATATCGCCCTGACGCCACAACTCAACATCTTTCGACTTGTGTCGCGCCACCTTGGTGAAGCCCATTGCTTCGAATGTCGGCTCTAAAATGCCTTTCTCGGGAGCGGTAAATTCCAGAAACTCAAAGCCGTCCAGGCCAATTGGGTTTTCAAATAGATCTGCCATAAACTTGTTATCTCATTTAGCGTTATTGAAATTATACCCCTGATTCTAGTGAGCCTGGCTGCCGCATGGCAACAGGCTGTTTACAACCGTGAAACAGTGAACGATGTAAAGGGTGTAAAGATAGCTTTATAGTCCGCCCTCAGAGGGCGGGATGAGACTACTATTAAGAAGGTAACATACTGTTGTAAATGTATATTTCTTAATTTTAAAGATGGCTGGCGAGTGTTCATAAAACGCTACGCCACCATCCTGTAAGCTATCAGCGGCGGATTAACGTTTGCCGTCGTAGTATTTTTTGAGTCCCTGCCAACAATCCAGGTAATCCTGCTGGCGATGAGGCGTTTCCTGCGCAAACCGGGTTGGTGCAATGACATAGCGAGACTCAAACATAAACGCCATGGTGTTTTCATACTTTTGTGGCGTAAGCTCACTGTTTGAGGCTTTTTCAAACACGGTAGCTTCCGGTCCATGAGGCGTCATACTGTTATGCAGGCTCATACCGCCGGGCACGAAACCGGCTTCTTTTGCATCGTACGTACCTTCAATAAGCCCCATGAACTCACTCATGATGTTGCGGTGATACCAGGGAGGGCGGAATGTATTTTCTGCCACCATCCAACGAGGAGGGAAAATGACAAAGTCGACATTGGCCACGCCGTCGGTTTCTGAAGGTGACGTGAGCACCGTAAAAATCGACGGGTCGGGATGATCGAAACTAACCGAATTGATGACGTTAAAACAACTGAGATCGTATTTATAAGGTGCGGAGTTACCTACCCAGGCCACAACGTCCAGTGGGGAGTGGTCAATGTCCGCTTCGTAAAGTTCGCCGCAGAATTTATTCACCACAACCATGTCCTCTTCGATGTCCTCGAACGCGGCAATTGGATATTTAAAATCACGATCGTTAGCGTAGCCATTGGCGCCGACGGGACCACGCTCAGGAAGCTCTAAAGGCGCGCCATAGTTTTCACAGAGAAAGCCACGGATAGGGCCATCAATCGGCGTAATTGAAAATTTCACGCCGCGCGGGATCACAAGGATCTCACCTGGTGCAATACGCAACTGCCCAAACTCGGTTTTGGCCAGCAAGGCACCCATTTGAGGTACAAACAAAAGTTCCCCATCAGAAGAGTAAAAGAAACGCTTTTTCATATCGGTGTTAGCACGATAAACGTGGATCCCTATACCCTTCTGCATTCGGGCGTCGCCATTTGCGGCCATTGTCACTAACCCGTCTATAAAATCTGTTTCCGGTTCGGGGAGATCGATCGGATCCCAGCGCATGACATTCGGTGGGCATGGCGTATCAGCGAGCGGCGCAGTCAGCAGCTTACCCTTATCTAACGGGCGAAAGTCTCCCATCGCAATAGACGGACGTAAACGGTAGGTCCAGCTGCGACGGTTTGCACTGCGAGGTGCTGTAAACGCAGTGGTACTGAACTGCTCACAGTAAAGGTTGTAAGGACATTTTTGTGGGTTGAACTGGCCCTGGGGAAGGGCACCATCCAGTGCTTCGGTTTCATGCTCGTTGTTAAATCCGTGCAGGTATGTCAGATCGTTGTCAGTGCCCATAAATCCTCTCGCGCTCCCGTCGCTTTTTAGTTACAAATGAAACTATACGTGCTACTCATTATTATCAACAGTGAGCTACGTAATAAACCTGGTTAGCGTGTCAAGCTACCTTTACCAACGTGCAGGAAACCTAATGAGATATGTCTGAACAGAAAATGCTTAAGCTTGAAACCTTTCTTGCCTCACGGGTCGTCAGGCTGGCTGGAAAACTCAGTGACGCAGTCGCAACAATTTATACCGGTCCCTATGCCTTGACAGTACCGCAATGGCGCGTACTGGCAACCCTGGCTGAGCAAGAGGGGCTGACTGCCGCCAGCATCGCCGTACAAACATCTATGGACAAGGTGAAAGTGTCACGTGCGATAAAGCACTTAATGACACGCGCACTGGTGAGTCGTCAACTGATGAGAGGAGATGGGCGGGCCTATCAGTTATCACTGACATCGTCAGGCTGGCAGCTTTATCAGCGGGTGGTGCCGGATGCTCTGGCGTGGCAACGCTCGCTACTGTGCGATATTTCGGATGACGACTATCACACCTTTCTCAATGTAATGACCCGGCTTGAACAACAGTTAACCAACAAAGCGAACAATCGCGACGACTCATAGCCTGGTTAAAACGTGAACTTTGGCGCAGTTATCCACTTACGTGATTGATTCTGATAGGGTAACTGATTAGATTAGCAGGTTACTGTAAGCAGAGAGGCAATACCTTGGTCCCACTCGAAATATACGCCGGTGCCGGCGCCAGAAGCGTGATTAAACGGTATGGACTTATGCCGAGGTTATTTCGCTACTTCATTGGTGCCTCGGGGGGGCCAAAATGGTTTGTGCTAGCCGGGCTGGACAGGGTGCTTTTTCCCGAATGGCTGCCGCGTCGGGGCGATGAGATGCACTTTATAGGCACGTCGGCCGGCGCTTTTCGCGCCGCCTGTGCGGTGCAACGCGATCCCCTGGCTGCGACCAACCGGTTGGCTAACCACTACGCCAACATGGTGTACTCAAAAAAGCCGAGTCAAAATGAAATCACGGTAAAAGCGCGGGCCCTGGTTCGCGATATGCTGGGCGACACCGGTAAATTAGAGTTGCTGATGAATGAACGGTTCAAGGCGCATTTTATTGCCGCAAAGTGCCATGGACCTATTAAGAGTCAGGGCTCGATGTCGCAACTCTCGGGGTTGGCAATGAGTGCGGCTGCGAATGCGATGGGGCGAAAGCATTTGCGCCGGTTCTATACACGCTGCGTGTTCTCATCACCGCATAGTAAAATTACGATTAATGATCCTTACAACATTCCTACTGAATACTACGAACTGGGTCACAATAGTATTTCCACGTCACTGCTGGCCTCGGGAGCGATTCCCGTAGTACTTGAACCGGTCACCGACATTATTGGCGCGCCTGACGCGGTGTACCGTGACGGCGGGATCATCGACTACCATTTTGACCTGGAATTCGGACCGGATAAGGGGTTAACCCTTTACCCTCACTTTTATCCCTATGCGATCCCAGGCTGGTTTGATAAGAAAATGAAAAGCCGAATGCCGCATGCGCAAAGCTTTTATAATACGGTGATGCTGGTACCTTCCGCTGAGTTTATTGCAAGTTTGCCTTACTCGAAAATTCCGGACCGCAATGATTTTAAGACCATGGAAGCATCACAACGGATCAAGTACTGGCAGCGGGTAATACAGGAATCTGACCGTTTAGGCGATTATTTTATGGAACTGGCAGAAAAGCCCGAGTTTATCGACCATGTCAAACCGCTGCCATTTCCAACCATAAAGACCCCTTATTAAACAATATTGGCGCAATTGGTTAGTTGTCAGCCAGTTAACAACAGTTTTGTCAAAATATGCTTGCAGATGGTGTCAGGCGCGGCTATTATACGCGCCGTCGTCAAGACAACACGCCTTTGCGTCTATAGCTCAGTTGGTTAGAGCGCTACCTTGACATGGTAGAGGTCCCCT
>CAZDUT010000244.1:0-4461 GCA_964508695.1 uncultured Alteromonas sp. | reverse complement strand
AGTTGCTTAAAGCCACTGAAGCAGCACGCCATCGGATCACGTCTGGCATCAATGATTTTTGCGTTCGGCAAAATGCGTTTGATTAGGCCAATATGAATAAAGTTATTGGGCATCTTATCAATAAACAACGGCGCGCCCTGACGGTAGTCACGCGTTTGTGTGATATACATTTCACCCAGCTTACGACAATCCTCGTCGCTAATCTCTGTCAGGTTGTAAGGATACGGCGTTTTCTGGTTACTCAGCCGCGAGGCAATTCCCAGAATATCATGCAGCTCCATGGTGCCATCCACCTGGGAGTGCGATGCCAGAATTTGCTCAAGCAAAGTTGAACCGGCACGCGGTAACCCCACGATAAAGATGGGATCCGGCGCCTGGCAACCGGCCGATGAATTGTTAAACAGACTGGCCGGACAGGCCTGTTGCTGCGCGCGCATCGCCTCTTCGGTGCGCTCAATGGAAAACTGCAGCGTACGGCGTTTAAGGTGATTGCCACGCTCATAATGCTTGAAGGAGTCGCGGTAACGCTTTTTATCCTCATAAGCTTTACCCAGTGCGAAACACAAGTGAACACGATCATCCAGACTGGTACTGCTACGCTTTTGAATGTCACTCATGGTAGCGATATCTTCCGCACTGAAGGTATAGGTTTTGGTGTTCGCCAGGCTCCAGTATGCATCGCCAAAATCCGGCATATAACGGGCTGAGGTTTTATACGCATCGATGGCGTTATCCAGCTCGCCCTTCGCTTTATAGGCATGCCCCAACGACAGCCACACTGCCGGTCTGTCAGCCATCTCCGCCAGTAACGAACAATAAATACGGATTGCTTCTTCCAGCTCCCCGACACCAACCAGTGCATTGGCCAGTGCAATTTGGGCGGCGTCATTGTTGGGCTCGCTTTCAAGGCGCTTACGGGCAAATGCCTCTGCCTGTGGATATTTACCCAGCTTGGCCAACAGTGACTGGTACGCCCCTGCCGCGCGTTCGTTGTCAGGATAGAGTGCCACACAGCTTTCCAGCAGGAACTCAGCATCGTGGTACACTTTTAAGCGCACACCGATTTCAGCAAGTAACATCATGCCTTCCGGGTGGTGACGATTGGCCTGTAAAAACTGACGGCATACGGCTTCTGCCTTATGCAATTGCCCTTCGTACATTAAATCGTAGGCACCAAGTACCGGCCCGGGCAGGCCTTCCAAAAACTTAAGGTGCTGTCGCGCCAAGGCAAGTGCATCATCGTTGCCCTGCTGTTGATAGGTACTTAGTAATTGTTTCCACGCTGGCACCAGCGCGGCATTATAGCGGGTGGCGCGATAAAATGCCGACGCGGCATCCATCGGCTTGCCCAGTGCTTTATAGCAGTAACCCTGCTCCTGGAACGCGCGCCCGTAGTCGGGCTTTAGTTCGATTAATTTGTCCAAATCATCCAGCGCAGCACCGGGCTGTTGCGAAAGGCGCTGTGTGACTGCGCGCATGTAAAGCAGTTCAGTCTGCATGTCGAGGCTGGGAGAGCGCGCCATCGCGCGACTGATTTGCTCCATGGCAGCCTGAAACTGAGACTGTGAAATTGCCTGTTTGATAGCATTTAGCATTTGTTGCTGATTCGTATTACTCATTAAGGTTTTCTGGTTATTGTGAGAAACAAAAAAACGGCAAGCCGCGAGGCCTGCCGTTTTTTAACCTGCTACGATACTAGTGCTTAATAGTAATCATATGAGATACGAACACCAACCGTTCTTGGACGATTTGTCACAACTTTCGGTGTGAACTGTTGCGTATCGATGTTCAGCATGGCTCGCTCGTCGAACACGTTGTCAACATACAGCTCAGCTTTCCACACATCGTTGGTTACACCCACTGCAAAGTTGGTGATCACGTAGGCTTCCTGGACATAACGGCCACCGCGGAACGTTTCGCCGTTAGAGTCGGCATAGGTAACCCCTTCATACACAGCAGCTTCGTCCTCGATCTCAAGACCGGAGCCCGTGCCATAAATGAGCTGCGTCGCATCTTCCATGACGTAGGCATCCATGGCCATGCCTGCCAGGCGGTCACCGGTATAAGCAACAGATGCATTCACGTAACCACGGCGGCCTTCTTCCATTTCAAAGAAGTAACGCGCGTTTACGTTGCCAGAGAATTCAGCAGAATACGGCAGACGTGCACCAACCCCGGGAGAAATACCTTCCAGTTCTTCATTGATACGCGTCAGCTCGGTATCCAGCCAGCTGAATGCTGAATTGATAACCAGATCGTCGGTCGCCAGCCAGGTAATATCGGCATCAATCCCTTTCACTTCCGCATCACCTACGTTATCGGTGAAAACCAGGAAGCTAATGTTGGTGGGGTCAAAACGCGATGTCTGCAAGTCAGTGATTTCAGAGTAGTACGCCGTGGCATTAACCCGCACAATACCGTCGAAGAAATCCCCTTTCAGACCAATTTCATAGTTATCCAGTGTATCCGTGGTGGAGTAAACCGGAATACGGAAATTCTCGAACTTGCCTGACTGGTTAGTTGCAAGACCACCACCGACACGGTTAGTGACCGGGGGACGGAAACCTTCAGAGTAGTTGGCAAACAGCAACACATCGTCGGTGACTTTCCAGTCTAACGAGAATTTGAAGATGGTATCGCTCACAGACAGTACACCATCGGAATCCAGTTCGGAGACTTCCAGCTGACCACTTTCTACAGCCGCGATGACAGCATCGGGATCTTCTCCGACAGCAGCCAGTTCATCAGGGTTGAGTGAGCCAAAGGCTTTAACCCGTCGCGATACATCAACGGTTGACGTAGAGCCTTTATAGTCATCGTCGATTTCGTACCAGCGCGCACCAATACTGGCGGTGATAGTGTCTGTCAGATCATATTCAAGCTGACCAAATACCGCCATTTGTTCAATGGTATGGGTAATGTCGTTGATGAAGCTGATCTCAGACGGGAACGGGCCGCCATCACTGTTGATGCCTTCTGTGCCGACCAGCGTACGCTGCAGGTTGTTGAAACCGAAGGTATCCATTTCAGTGTTGGCAATTTTGAACTGCCCAACCGTGGCGATTTCCTGATTGTCGTAGAAAAGGCCTGCTGTAACACGCCAAGGTGTGTTCATTGTCGTGTTAAAGCGAAGCTCGTGGGTATTACGGGTCGTAGTTGTGTCTTCCTGCATGAACTTGGTTGGATCAAGACAGCGCTCATCCGCAGGATTATCCGGTGTGTCGTAGTGGTTACACACATAATACGCGGAGAACAGCCCACCATTGGTATAGCCGGTATAATCGGTCAGCGTATCGATTTCACGATCCAGATAGCCACCAGTGTATACCATATCCAGCTTGTCCAGGCGCCCTTCAAGGGTCCAGGTGGTTAAACCGAACTCATCGCGGTTTTCGTCTTGCTGGAAACGGTTAGTTGACGTTTCGCCTGCAAGGTTGGGATCGTAGGAAAATACCCCTTCGGTATTAAGGGTTTGCTGAGTATGTTGTACCAGCAAGTCCCAACGATCGTTGAAAATGTATGACAAGCCGAATCGCGCACCGGTGTAGGTCGCGTCGTTAGCGTCATCTTCAACAAGTGCATCGTTGTTGGGAGAAACTACAGCTGCCTCGTCCATAGAATTGATGTCTGGGTTGGTGATGCGGTTGGCATCCATTCCTACCGGATCGGCCAGTACGCCACCAGAAATACGGCTAATTACCTGTGCACTGCCAATGTAGCCGCCTTCACCAGGTACGTTGCGGATATTGTCAATCCAGCCGCCCTGAAAATCATTGTACGCGGCTACGCGCACCGCTAAGTCATCAGTGAGGGCCATGTTGAAGTATGCTTCAACGGCGTTGCTCATTTCACCGCCCTTGGTGGTACTGATATTAACGTCTGCACCAGCCAGAAAGCCCGAATGATCCGGTTTGTTGGTGATCATGCGTACGGTGCCGGCCTGCGAGCTTGCCCCGAATAACGTCCCCTGTGGTCCGGGTAATACTTCTACCCGGCGAATATCAGTGGCATAGACGTCCAGGTTTCGGCCCGCCATTGAAACAGGCTGTTCATCAAGGTAAAAGGCAACGGAAGGCTGAAGTGCCTGAACCGATGACAGGTTGATATTCGACTGTGTGGTTGCCGCACCGCGAATATAGATTTCATTCTGACCAGGGCCTGTGCCCTGGAATACAACATTGGGCAGGAACTCTACATATTCCTGGAAATTATCTACACCGAGGTTTTCAAGCGCTTTTCCGTCGAGCGCTGTGACAGAAACAGGCACATCCTGAATCGACTCAGTCCTTTTAGTCGCCGTGACTTCGATCGTTTCAATTTTCGCTTTGGAGGTGCTTTCCTGCGCAACGACTGGCGTTGCCGCCAAGGCTGCAACAATGGCACAACTTAGCTGAGATTTTCGCATTTCGTGTGTTTCCTTTGGTGTCCAACTAATTTCTATTTTTTATTCGGGCAATAATT